>NZ_JBMFQK010000003.1:0-177840 GCF_049968615.1 Dictyoglomus sp.
CTGAGCCAGGATCAAACCCTCCATCCGGTTATAATAACTATAACCCTCCTCCTCGGAAGGTTTAATCCTCGCTCTTTTCTCTCGACCGCTTCCCTTTCCTCTTTCTCCTTCTTCCTTCTCTCTCCCTTTGTCTAAGGTTCAGCCGCCCCTTTCCATCGGGCGCTTTAAATTCTACCACATCCCCCTCTAACTTTGCAAGAGGGTATTGGGATCTTTTTTTAATATAAATATTTAGATCTACAAATTATCAGAATCTTCCTCAACCTTCTCTTTCTTCTGACCCCTAAACATTTCCAATATCTCTTTTACGGTAGTAGCATCATAAGGACCTTTATCTTCCCTTACAAAACCAATTACCCTGGGAAATCTTAAAGCATAGCCTAACCCATCTAATTCTCTACCACAAGTATGTACAGGACTTCTGGTTATCTCATCTGCTTGAATAACCACTACATACTTTGGTTCTACCCAAACATCAGGTTCAATTAATGATTCTACATTGTTAGGCTTACTCTCCAGTTTTATTTCATCAAGTACTTCTCTAAATCTTACCCACTCTTCCTCGGTTGGTCCTGTACCTATCTTGGCTATGGTTTTAAAGAGATCCCTTTCATCATCATAAACTCCTACAAGAAGAGCACCTATACCAAATTTAGCCCTATGTCCCCTTCCTTTAAAATATCCCAAAATCACACAATCTACAGTATCCGCTAAATGTCCTTGATAGGATCTCTTCAATTTAATCCAATTAAAATTTCTAATCCCTGCTTGATAAGGAGCATCTAATCTTTTTGCGACTATGCCTTCTAATCCTTCGGTAATACATTCCTCAAAAAAGGCTTGAATTTCCTTAGGATCATTAGTAATGATGTTTTTTGTAACAAATATCTTTTCTCCTTCTGAGATAGCCTCTTCTAATTTTTGCCTTCTTCTTATATAAGGAAGTGAAGTAATGTCTTCGCCATTCAGATACAAAATATCAAAGGCAAAAAGCTGTAAAGGATAAAGTTCTACCATTTCAGAGATATTGTATTTTCTCTTTCTTTGCACTGTGACCTGAAAAGGATAAAACTCCCCTGTTTCAGGATTATACGAAATAGCCTCTCCTTCTATAATAACATTTTTATCAGAAAACTGCTTTAATACAGCCTCCACAAGATCAGGAAACATGTGGGTGTTGTCCTCTAAGTTTCTTGAAAAAATTCTCACATTATTTTCTTTTTTATGAATCTGACATCTAAAACCGTCAAATTTTGGCTCTATAGCACATTTTCCTAACCTCTTTACAATTTCCTCTACCTTTGAAACCCTCTCTGCTAAAGCCATTCTTATAGGTTTTCCTACTTCTACTTTAATCTTCTTTAAAGCTTCGATTCCCCCTTCCCAAAAAACCTTTGCCACATATCCCAAATCAGAAGTAATATTAAAAGCTCTTTCAATGAAAGGTCTTAAACTCTTATCTTTCACCTTTGCAAAAGATAGAGCATCCATAACCGTTGGCTCTCCAACACCAAGCCTTAATTTTCCTAAAACAATTCTCACCAAATACTTCCCACCTTGAGGAGTCAAAGAGTTTATCAAAAAAGCAAGTCTGTTTACTTTAGCATCCACACTTCCCTCTCCAGACAAATTTGCAATTTCAAACAGAGTGTTAAAGGTCTCAACCACTGTTAAGTCCTTTCCCTCATTTTGGGAATACTTGATTATTAATTCCCCTAAATCCCCCACTTCTTTATACACTTTCTCAAGGTCAAATATAGGAACTTTTAAAGCTAAAGCCATGGCTCTTAAAACTAACTTCTCAGACATTCCAAACTCAATCTTTTCATAATCAGGTGCAACTCTACCATTTAACAAATAAATGATCTTTTCAATTTCCTCTTTATCAACTCTCTTAAAAAGATCAGCAAGAATCTCCATCATCTCATTTCTTTTAGTAGTTTTCTCTATTTTTTCAAAATATTGAGCAAGTTCTCCAAAAAGCATATTATTTTCTCCTTTCTGGCAAAAGTTTATCCCTTTCATAATTTTACCACAATTTGAAAACGTTTGACGTTCGTATAATTTAAAGTTATAATTAAATGTTAATTATGAAGAAAAGCCTCAAAAGAGAATTTAATATTAGTATTATTTTAGTAAATCTTTTTATAACGATTCTCTTGGGAATTTCTTTAGGTTACCTTTTGTATCAAAATGAAACGAACAATGTAAAAACGATATTAAGACTTGAAAATGAAGCGATAGCAAATTCCATAAATGGGTATTTTAAAAAATTCCAAATAGTGATTGATTTTTTAAGTGAGCTTGAAAAAGTTAGAAAAGGATATAAGCTCAGTAGTAGAGAGAGAAGAATTAGCAAGGCTCTATCACCTTTTCGAAAGGCAAGATCCGGATATAAACTACCTATACTCCGGTTATTTTACTAACACTTTGATTATATATAACTATACTCCTCCTCCAGGATATGTAGCTATGATAAGACCTTGGTATTTAGCAGCAGTTGAAAGCGCTCCTGATATATCAAAGGGTCTAACGTACACTGAAGCAAAAACAGGAGAATGGCTTATCTCCTTGAGTGAAGCTCTATATGATGATAATAAAATAGTAGGAGTCATTGCTGTGGATACTCATATTGATAAGATAAACCAATTATTAAATACTCAAAAAAGCCAATATAACTCCTTATATAGTTATATTGTAAATAACTATGAAGAGATAATTTTCCATCCTAACACAAATTTCCTTTTCAAAAAATTAAAAGATCTAATTACTCCTATTCCAAACTTAAATGAAACTAAAGGAGAATTTGAATATACCTTTGATAACATACAAAAATTAGCCTATTACACAAAGCTTAACGATCTCAATTGGACTATTATCACAGTTGTTAATAAATCAGAAGTCATGGATAATGTTTTAAGAAGAATAATTCCTCCTTTATTTTTTGCTCTATTGCTTTCGATTATCTTAGGAGTTATTGTAAATAGAATTACTATAAACAAAGTCATATAACCTGTAGAGCACTTAAAACAAAGAATAGAAAATATTTTGAATCAAACTTATGAAAAGGATGTTTATAAGTATCCTGATAATGAAATTAGAAGTATAGCAAAAGAGATAGAAGGGATAACTGAAAAGGAAATGTATAAAAAGAATTTAGAGTTGTCAAACCTTAACAGAAAACTTGAGGAATTGTCAATAAAAGATGATTTAACTGGTCTTTACAACAGACGTAAAATGGATCAAGAATTAGAAAAATGCCTTTATATTTGGGAAAGATATAATCGTCCTTTCTCTATAATCATAATAGATATTGATGATTTTAAGAAAATAAATGACACCTATGGACATTTAATAGGAGATATGGTTCTTGAAAAAATTTCGAAAATTATAAGAGAGAATATAAGAAAATCCGATATTGCTTCCCGATGGGGAGGAGAAGAATTTCTAATTCTCCTTCCAGAAACCAATCTCCAAAATGCAACCCTTGTTGCAGAAGCTTTTCGCAGGAAAATTGAAGAAGCAAACTTTGGAATAGACGAGAAAATAACTGTTAGTGTTGGAGTTGCAAATATAGAAAACAATGAAAGTATTGATTCTTTAATTCAAAGAGCAGACAAAAATCTTTACAAAGCAAAAGAATATGGTAAAAATAAAGTTGTATTTTAAGTTTAAAAAACTACAAATAGGAGGTAAGTTATGGAGTTTATAAAAAGCCATGGTCTTGGAAATGATTATATTGTATTTGATAAAGAAAAAATAAACTTTCCCTTAACTGAGAAAAATGTACGTCTTATATGCGATAGAAATTATGGAATTGGTTCTGATGGAATACTTATCCTTGAAAAAATAAACAATCAGGAATTTAAAGTAAGAATATTTAATCCAGATGGGAGTGAGGCTGAAAAAAGTGGAAACGGCATAAGGATACTGGCAAAGTATATATACGATTACAGATATACTACAGAAAAAGAATTCTATATATATACCCTTGGAGGAAAGGTCAAAGTCTCTATAGTAGAAGAACAAAAAGGAAGAGCAAAAAGTATTGAGGTTGAAATGGGAAAAATAACTTTTAAAAGCTCCGAAATTCCTGTTTTAGGCTCAGAAAGAGAGATAATAGATGAAGAATTAAAAATTAATGATGAGACAATAAAAGTTACCTGTCTTTCTATTGGAAATCCTCATTGTGTATTCTTTGTGGATGAAATTAATGAAGAAAAAATTAAATCCTTAGGTCCCAAAATAGAAAATCATCCGATGTTTCCCAACAGAATAAATGTACAAATGGTAAAAGTCTTAAGTCCAGATAAAATAGAAATAAGAATATGGGAAAGAGGAGCAGGATATACCCTTGCTTCAGGAAGTAGTTCCTGCGCAGCCGCCTCAGCGTCATATAAGAAAGGATTAGTAAATAATCAAGTTGAGGTAATAATGCCAGGTGGGGTATTACATGTAAAAATTAATCCTGATTGGTCCGTAAACCTTGTTGGACCTGCAGAAGAAGTATTTAAAGGAGAACTTTCTCAAGAATTTCTTTTTAAGTTAAAAACTTAATTCTTTATTCCTTTTTTAAATTCAGTAAGTTGAGAAAGGTGTGCTTTTTCCTGTTTAATAATCTCATGAAGGACTACCTTATCCTTCTCAGGAATATATTTTTCCATCTCATAATAAAAGAGAATAGAATCCTTCTCTAAACCTATAGCAAGGTCTAAAACTTCCATCAAATTCCACACAGTCCTTGATGAAAGTTTATCCCAGTCAATAAAGACCTGAGAATCCACAAAAGCGTGTAGATATTTGTTAGCTTCTTCGTCGGGATAAGCAGAGATAAAACCTTCTTTTTCTATTTGGGAGTAAATCTCTTTAAAGGTTAAAGCATGCCTCTGTTCTTCCACAGCAAGATAATTAAATAGTCTTTTCAAGTTTTCATCCTCTACTTTTGATTCCATTAGTTTATAAAATCTCTCTCCCTCCTCTTCAATATGCATTGCCATTTCAAGTAAATCTTGAGAAGAAAACATCCTTAACATAAACAATTCCTCCCTTTAAACTATTTTCCTGCTAAGATAATATCTTCAAGCTTTAACATAGGAGAATTTATATTCCCCTTAAAATTTAATTTATTCCCAATTCCAGAAATATTTTTTAGAAAATCTTTTAAATTGCCTGAAATGGTCATTTCTGCTACAGGGTCTAAAAATTCTCCATTCCTTATCCACAAACCCTCAATCCCCAAAGAAAAATCCCCAGAAATAGTATCAGCAAGATGAAGTCCCATTAAAGAGATCACATAAACACCGTTTCTTACTGATTCTATAAGTTCCCTCTCACTCTTTTCCCCAGGCTCAATATACAAATTGAAATATCCTACCTGAGGCAAAGCTTTAAATGATCCCCTAACTCCATTTCCTGTAGAAATTTTACCCTCTTTATTTGCGGTATAAATGTTATAAGCATAATTTTCTAAGATACCATTTCTCACAAAGTATTTACGACAGGTTTTCATTCCCTCATCATCAAAAGCCCTTGGAACTAAAGCTTCTCCACAAAAGGGATCTTCTATAATATTCAAAACCGAAGAAGCTACTCTCTCTCCCAAAAACCCCTTTAATATGGATTTTCCCTTTTGTACATTATCAGCAGAAAATAATTCTGATATAAGTTCAAGGAACTCTCCAGCCCGCTCCATAGGAAGAATTATATCTACACTCTGAGTTCTCTTAGGTGAGGCTCCTAACAAACTTGTAGCTTGCCATACTACCTTATCCACTAATTTATCCAATTCAAGCTCTTGCCAACTTCTTGCCACATCAAAATCAAAACCACTTCTCTCATTTATCCCATCAGAAGCCCCAACTTCCGTATAAACATACTGATATTGCTGATTATACTCTAAGAATAAACCTGTAGTACTCAATATTTTATTGTTCTCATGAGTTTTTTCCCAAACCACATTCCTTACAGTTTTAATCCTTTTGTCTTTTGAATAAATTTCTCTTTCTAATTCCAATAACCTACTTATTTTTTCTTGAAGAGAGGGTTCTTCAGGGTAACATTTGGTATCTTTCAAAATCAACTCCTTAGAGAATTGCCAATTTCTATCCTCCTCCATTATTTGAGAAACCTCTATCGCTTTTTGTATTATCTCATTTAATTCCTCCAAATTCGTAGTATAAGCAAAACCATGTTTTCCCTCTTTTATAACCCTCACACCAATCCCGTATTCCTTGGAAGTTTGATAATTTTCTACTTCCTGTCTTGAAATTATCAAAGTGCTTTTCTCTTTTTCCTGAAAAAATACCTCACAGTCTATCTTCTGTTTTTTTAAACTCTCAATAAACCTAAACAAATAACCCACATTCATAAAGATTACTCTCCCTTCTCAGTGCCACCAATAGTAATCTCTGATATGAGTATGGTAGGCATACCATCAGTTACAGGCACTCCTTGCCCATCCTTGCCACAAGTCCCAGGTGCAAAACCAATATCATTCCCTACCATCTCAATCTTTTCAAGAACCTTAGGTCCATTTCCTATTAATGTGGCTCCCCTTATAGGATATTTAATCTCCCCATTGAGAACAAAATACCCTTCTTCTATCGCAAAAACAAAGTCTCCAGAAGTCGTATCTACTTGACCCCCTCCCATTTTTACTACATATATCCCTTTTTCTAATCTCTGTAACATGTCCTCCAATTTACTTTCTCCAGGCAAAATAAAAGTATTAGTCATTCGAGGAATAGGAGGATAACGAAAATTTTGTCTTCTTCCATTACCAGAAGGAGGCACATTAAATTTTTTCGCAGTAATCCTTGAATGCATATACCCTTTTAAAACACCCCTATCGATTAAAACATTATAATTAGTCTTAACTCCCTCATCATCTACACCTGAAGATCCATACATTCCCTCAAGTACTCCCGCATCTACCATAGTAACAAGCTCTGAAGCCACCTTTTCTCCAATTTTGTCCTTATAAACCGAAACTTCTTTATCTACCAAATCTGCTTCAAGACCATGTCCTACCGCTTCGTGTATTAAAACACCACCAGCCTTAGAAGATATAACTACAGGCATGACACCTGCTGGCGCTTCTTTTGCCTCAAGAAGCAAAATAGCTCTTCTTGAGGCCTCATAAGGAATTTTGTTAATAACCTCTTCGGTAAATAACTCCCAACCTACCATTCCTGCTATGGATTCATAGCCTGTTTGAATAACCCCATTATAAGATCCGACAGAAAGTCCATATACCACAGTTCTTACTCTCCTATCCTCAACCCAATCCCCATCTGTATTTGCAATAAGAACCTTCTGATCCACAGTCCTTATCACCGAGGTAAATTGTACTATTCTTGAATCATAACTCCTTGCCTTTTCATTCATCATTCTCAAAATATCATATACTTCTTTTATCTCAAAACTTCCCTTATCCTTCAAGGGTCTTATTCCATACTCCTTTTTATCCGATAAAACAACTTTTATATTCTGATCTCTTAAGAATACAGCTTCAGCCAAATTTTGAGCTAGTTTTCTTAATCCCAATAAAGATACGTCAGTAGTATAACCATAAAAAGTTCTATCCCCCAAAATAACTCTAAGTCCTACGCCTATATCTTCTCCTACTACTGCTTCTTCCAATCTATTATCATCAAAATAGAAATAAAGAGAATTATTTACCTCAAAAAATAGTTCTGAGAAATCCCCACCTTTGCTTAAAGAAATGTCAAGAATTTCTTCCAACGCACTTTTAGATATCACCTTTTATTACCCCCAAAATCAAATAGGAGGGAGGAAAAATTTCCCTCCCTCCTTTAAATTAATTTTAAGTTTAAATTTCAGAGAGTTATAGCTCCTACTGGACAAGAATCTGCAGCGTCTTGACAGCATCCTGCAGATTCACAGTCTGCTCCCTCTCTTACTATTGCTTTTCCTTCCTCATCAATTTCAAATACATCAGGACATAAGGAAGCACAAACTCCACATCCAATACAAAGATCTCTGTCTACTTTTGGTGCACTCATTTCTAAACCTCCCTTCTAAAAATCTCAAAAATATCTCTTAAAGCATAGAAAATTTTAATTTAAAAGTCAATTACCATCTTTCCAATACTTGATTTTTGCTCCCAAAGAAAAACCATACTTTTCAAAAAATCCAGCCTTTACCTCTAAAGCATATCTATAAGGTTTAGGGCTGTAATAAACAGGACAATTCTCCTGATCTTTACACGGCTCCATTCTTTGTATATTAAAAATAATTCCGTCTGCTGATATAAAGGCTATATCTAAGGGTACATAGGTATTTTTCATCCAAAATCCAGCATTTGTATCATAAGGAAATACAAAAAGCATTCCATATTCCCACGGAATACTTTTTCTATACATAAGCCCCAATGTCCACAATTCCTCCTTATCTGCTATTTCAATAGGTATTTGTAGAGATCTTCCTTCTTGAGTTATTAAAAGTTTTCCACGAGGAAACTTACTTAAATTTCCTTTCCCGAAGGAAAAGAGAGAAAACATGGTTATAACTAATAAAACTGTAAAAACAATAAAGAAAAGAACTGTTCTTTTTTTCATATAATTTTCTCCCTTCTTCTTTTTACTAAATATTTCAGCTATAATTATAATTGATTATGTTCAAAAGAGAAATTGCAGAATTGCCTCTTCATTCAGGAAAAGCTCCTGCCTGGCTTTTTCAGAGAATGAAAAAGCTTGCAAGAGAGATCATTCTTATTTTTGCCATAGAAAACAGAACAGATGAATTCTTAAGAAAATTATCAGATCCTTTTTGGTTTCAGGCCTTAGGGTGTATTCTCGGTTTTGACTGGCACTCAAGTGGTCTTACTACCACTACTGGTGCCGCCCTTAAAGAGGGGTTAGGAGAGCTGTCCCATGAAATAGGACTTTATATTGTAGGAGGAAAAGGTAAAACTGCTCTTAATACCCCTGAAGAGATAACAAAATTAGCGGAAAAGGAGGGTTTTGATCCTCAAAAGTGGATTTTTATAAGTAGAATTGTAGCAAGGGTGGATAATAACGCTATTCAAGATGGATACCAGTTATATCACCATCTTTTAATTTTCACAAAGAAAGGAACTTGGTGTGTCATACAACAAGGCATGAATAATAAAAATAACTTTGCAAGAAGGTATCATTGGCTTGGGGAGGAGCTAAAAAGCTTTACAGAAGAGCCTCACAAAGGAATAATTACTCAGAAATTTGAGGACTATGTTGTAAACTTAGTAGCAAAAGAAAGTAAACAAACTCAAGAAATTATTACAACTCTTATGAAAGAAGACCCCAATAAAGTAATAAGCCTATGGAATAAAGTTTCTCTGAAACTTCCTTCTTATCATCCCATAACCCCTAAAGAAATAAAATCTGAAAACCTAAAAAAAATTTTGTTAAAAACCTACGAGGCTCCACCAAAGGATTTTCAGGAAGTTCTTCTTAAAGAAGGAGTAGGAGCAAAAACTCTGAGAGCTTTAACCCTGATAAGTGAATTAGTTTATGATACTCCAGCAAGTATTAAAGACCCCGCAAGATTCTCTTTTGCTCATGGTGGAAAAGATGGACACCCATACCCAGTAGATAAAAAAAATTACGACAAAACCATTGAGATATTAGAAAGAGCAATTAAAAATGCAAAATTAGGAAGAAGAGAAGAACTTGAAACGCTAAAAAGGCTCTCCTTCTATTTCCGAATTTAACATTCTTTTACTATAAAGATGGGCTAACCTAACAGGCTCTGGTATTCTATACTTTGTAGAGGTTTTTAGAATAATATCGATAGAGGTATTTAAAGAAATCTTATGTCCTAAGGATACAAATACGGGTTTTACATTATCTTTGGTTCTTACAGCAGCCCCAACAATTTCACCCTTATGATAAATGTACTCAAAAGAGCCTTTTCTCTTATCTGGCTCTTTATAAAACCCTACAAGTATATTCTTAGCACAACCAATAGAAGGAACATCAAGAACATAACCTATGTGAGATGCTATTCCTAATCTTCGAGGATGGGCTATACCTTGTCCATCAAAAATGAGAAGATCAGGTTTAATCTTCAATTTTTCCCAAGCCCTTAAGATTACCGGACCTTCTCTAAAGCTCAAAAAACCTGGAATATATGGAAAATTAACCTCAGAAAGAGCTACCGAAATTTCTACAAGCTCCAAAGTTTTAAAAACCAGTATAGTGATTATCCCTACTATCTTCTCCCCTAAGGAAGAAGTATCTACTCCTCCAATATATCTTAACTCCTTAAACTTATCTTCTAAAATTATCTTTTTACTCAGCTCTTCTTGAAGCTTTACTGTCTCTTCGTATCCTCTCCACTTAAAAAATTCCCGTCCCCAATCCATATATTTCTATTCTCCCAAATTTGTTCTTCTCAACAGGAATAACTAATTTTTCTTTTTCCACATACTTTTCTAAAAATTTAACCAAAATATTTTTAGGTTCTAATACATATATACCATCTATTTTACTAACCTTTCCTATAGGATAAAGAACATATCCATTTAAAAAACCAAAAGCTCTAAGATCATTAATGGATTGAATCAGGAATAAAAGCTCCCTCAGAGATATATGTTTTGTGACTTTTAAAATTTTATCCCTATTTTCTACCTCCGTAAAATCCCTTTGAAGAATATCCTGAGTGACATTTATCTTGGAGTAAAGATTATATAAATTTTTTCTACTGATAAGTATAGTTGAAATTTCAACTTTTTGGGAAGGATTTTTTGAAAGGAATAGCTTTGTGATAATTTCATCCATTAAATTAGGAATTCTAAAAAAGAATTTTTCTTCATCTTCAAGCTTTTCTACTCTTTCAGTATTTTTATATAACTCAATTTCAAAATAAATCTTTGACCTTCTATCAAATCCAGAAAATTTTTCCCAAGGAATACCAATTTCAATTATATCTTTTACCCCTATTAGAACATTATCAGTGGGGTTTTTCTCTAATTTTAGACTCAAAGTATAATCAGTTTTATCTTTTGAATAAAAATTGATAAAAATTCGATAATCCTCACTAAGATAATTTATTGCTTTATCTTTTAAATCAAGCCGAAAATAAAGATTTTTAAAATCATATCCAAAATACAATCCCGTTACCAATTTGCCCTTATTATTTCTCAATAGATTTAAAGAAGAAAGAGCCCACTCATCTTCGGAAGTTATAATTCCATCAATATGAGGGGTAAAAATCAAGGATTTTCTATTCCTCCATAATGGATTTCTAAAAACAATAGGAAAATCAAGAAATGAAGGATAATCTTTACCAATAGATCTATATACGTTCTTCAAATGAGCTCTAAAGATATCATCAAAAATTTCGTCATATCCTGATTCCTGATCATCCCCGTACCACCAAAACCAATCACTACCCTCTGCAGCCATAAGGCTTATCCAGTCTACTTGGTCTTCCCTTTTCTCCACAAGCTTTCTCGTAATAGTTAAATATTCCCATGCTACATTTTCCTCGATCTCTCCAATCCAAGTAGTAAGATCCGCATTTATCCAAGAACCAGTAAAGACATTATTAAGCTCTCCAAAGTTTTGAGTTTTTTCAATAAAGTCTTTTACCGTTGTGGTTTCAATCTCTTCAGAATCAGAAAGCAAACTATAAAGGTTTCTTAAAAATTCTCTTCCATCATTATCATAGTATTCCCAGCAATTTTCACCATCCAAAGCAATGGTTACAAGAAATTCTAAATTTTGAGGTAGACTCTTTTTTATTTTTAAAAGTCGAGAATATAAATCCTTAGCTCCATCTTCAGGAGAATAATTCATATATACAAAGCCAATTCTATCTGACAAAAACTGATCTCTAAAAACTCCAAATACCTCTTTACCTCCTAAATTTATCTTGTAAGGCTTATAAAGAACTTCTGGTTCACTTATAAATCCTTCTCTGTCTCTTATTATTTTTTCCCCTAAACTTTTAAACAGAACCTTTTCATCAGACACAAACCACTTAATACCAAATTTTGAGATAAGCTTTATAAATTCAGGGCTTATCGCCTGTTCTGAGGGCCATATCCCCAAAGATTCTCTATTAAATATCTCCTTGTAATAATCCTTTCCAAGAAGAAGCTGCTTTTCAGCATCCTCTATAAAAGAAAAATAATCAAAGGGAAGAGGAAGTTCTGGGGTAGACACTTTAGCACTATTAATATCTATTAAAAGAGGCATAATGGGATGAAAAAAGGGAGAAAAAATTATCTCAATTTGTCCAGATTCCTGTAAGGTTTTATAAAGAGAAAAGAGCTTCCCTAATATCTCAAATTGCTTATCTATAAGTTTTCTTTTTTCCTCCTCGGTAAAATTTCTACCCTTTCCTACTAAATGATTTAAAAAAGAATCCCTTTTTCTTAAGTCAGGATCAAACCATGCAAGATTATACAATACTTGCAAATCTAAAAAATCTTGAGGGGTATATTCTTCTCGGTTTATTTTTTTATGATAAAGCTCTTTAAAGCGTGGAAATATAAATCCCATTTTTTCCTTATTAAGGAGAAAAAAATTATCTAAAATAAACTTCTTATCTTTGTCATCTAATTCAGAAACCCTTTTAAGGGTTTTCTCCAACCACAAATCGGTGGTTTTTCCTTCTAAATATTCCTTTATTTGTAAAAGCAAACCTGGAACCAAATTAAAAGTCTGTCTTATCTTGGGAAATTCCTTTAGTATGGATACCATATTGTAATAATTCTTTATGCCATGAAGTCTAACCCAGGGAAACATGGATAAATTCTCAGAATTATCTTTGTAATAAGGTTGATGCATATGCCATATAAAACTGACATATAATTTGCTCATTTTTGTCTTGCCTCCTACTAAAAGGTGTTAATTTTGTTAAATATCATATCATTTTAATTTAATTTTTTTCAATTCTAATTGACGCTAAAAGTCTATAGTGCTATAACAAAAAAAACATTAAAAGGAAGGGAGGGAGAGAGAAAGATATATGAGTAGCAGTGAGGACACTATCCCGAGACACTTCTTGTTCGTTTATAAGAATAAAAAGAAAGGAGAAAAAATAACATGGAAAGAAGAAAGCTCTCTCCCTTATTTAAAGGAGGCCAGAGAAAATGTCCAGGGTAATCTGGTCTCCAGTAAAGTACAGGAGGTTTTCCTTTGGAGATATAATAATACTCCTCTTCATAGGGAGTATTATCTATGCTATATCCTCCCTCAATACCATATATTCAAAGCCTACAGAAATAATTAGTTTAGATTTATCTCCTCAAAAACTTCCCCTTTATTCTCTTTTCTCTTTATTAAGAATGATTTTTGCATACTTTATTTCTTTAGTCTTTACCATTGTTTATGCTTACACTGCTGCTTACAAAAAGAGTCTTGAGAAAATTCTTATACCCCTTCTTGATATATTACAATCTATTCCAGTACTTTCTTTTCTTCCTCCAGTATTTATGGCGGTCATTGCTATGTTTCCAGGTTCAAAATTAGGACTTGAAATTACTTCTATAATTCTTATCTTTACAGGACAAGTATGGAACATGGTCTTCAGTTTTTATCAATCCCTAATTTCTATTCCAAAAGATCTAAGAGAAGCAGCCTCGTTACTTAAGCTAAATCCTTGGCAAAGATTTTGGTATTTAGAGCTTCCTTATGCTGCTATCGGATTAATTTGGAATAGTATGATGTCTTGGGCTGGAGGCTGGTTCTTTTTAATGGCATGCGAAATGTTTACTCTAACTAATCAAAACTTTGTTCTGCCAGGACTTGGATCCTATTTATCCTTCGCAGCTTTAAAAGGGGATCTTTTAAAGATATTTTATGGGCTATTTGCTTTAATTACTGTTATAGTACTCTTAGATCAATTAGTTTGGAGACCCCTTCTTGCCTGGAGTCAAAAATTTAAAGTAGAATATGTTCAGGCAGAAGGATATTATTCTTCAAGAGTACTTTTATGGTATAGAAGATCACGCATTTTTGATTTTTTATATAAAAAGGTTATTTTCCCGTTAAGAGAAAAATTAGAAAACTTTTTTGTGCTTTACTATAACAAAAGAGGAACTCAAGAAGGAAAAGCAAGTATAGTTTCGAAATTATTTATCACCCTTATCTCTCTTATTACGATCGCTTTAGTATTAAGAGGCTTTATTGGACTTTTAAGGTTGATTATAACCTTACCCTTACCTATGTGGAAAAACATAATTTATTCAGCCCTTCTCACTCTTTTAAGAGTTACTACTGCAGTATTAATTGCCCTCTCCTGGACTCTTCCCTTAGGGGTAAGGATTGGTATGAATCCAAAGTTATCAAGATTAATCCAACCTGTAGTTCAAATAGTAGCCTCTGTCCCAGCAACAGCAATTTTCCCGGTAATAGTCATGTACCTTATAAATCTCCCAGGAGGGTTAAATATAGCAAGCATTATATTAATGCTTTTGGGTACCCAATGGTATTTACTTTTTAATACTATTGCAGGAGGTATGTCCATCCCCAATGACCTCATAGAAATAAGTGCATTATTAAAATTAAGTAAAATAGATAGATGGAGAATACTTATCCTTCCATCCATTTTGCCTTTTGTTGTGACCGGCGGTATCACTGCTATGGGAGGAGCCTTTAATGCAAGTATAGTCTCCGAATATATAGAGTTTCAAAATCAAATATACAAAATAAAAGGGCTTGGAGCTCTTATTACCGAAGCGTCAAGCAAAGGTGATAACGCACTTCTTGCAGCAAGTACCCTGGTTATGGCTATTATGGTGGTCACTATAAATAGATTATTCTGGAAAAGACTATTTAAAAAATCCGAAGAGTTATTATCTTAAAGTTTAAGGAGGGATAATAATGGAGCTTTTAAGGCTTGAACATATAACTGTTAGCTTTACATTCCCTGAAGGAGAAATAACAGTACTCGATAATATAAACTTTACAGTAAACGAAGGAGATTTTATCGCTCTACTTGGACCATCAGGTTCTGGAAAATCTACCATCTTAAGAGTAATTGCTGGGCTTTTAAAACCAAACAAGGGGAAAGTATATTACAAGGGTGAAGAGATAAAAGGGGTAAATCCTGGAGTTGCCATGGTTTTTCAAAATTTTGCATTATTTCCATGGCTTACAGTACTTGAGAACGTAGAACTTGGTCTTAAAGCAAAAGGAGTACCACCAGAGGAAAGAAAAGAAAAAGCAATTAAAGCCATAGATCTTATTGGTCTTGATGGTTTTGAGAATGCCTATCCTAAAGAACTTTCTGGAGGAATGAAACAAAGGGTTGGTTTTGCAAGAGCCTTGGTTATGGAGCCTGATATATTACTACTGGATGAGCCCTTTTCTGCTCTTGATGTTTTAACCGCTGAGAACTTAAGAAATGACTTAATAGAACTCTGGATAGAAAAAAGAATTCCTACAAAGGCTATAATTCTTGTAACTCACAGCATTGAAGAGGCAGTATATATGGCAGACAGAATAATACTTCTTAGCAAAGATCCAGGAAGGATAATAAAAGAAGTTAGAATCGATCTACCTCATTGGAGAGATAAAAAATCTCAGGAGTTTTTGGATATCGTAGACGAAATATATGGAGTATTAACTGGAAAACCTGTAGAAAGAATTATAGCAAGAGAAAAGAGACCTCTTCATATACCTCAAGCAAGTGTTGGATCCATAACCGGACTTGTAGAATTAGTAAATGACCTTGATGGAAAAGCTGACATATATAAATTAGGAGAAGAACTTCTTATGGACGTAGAAGACCTCTTACCTATCATTGAAGCTTGCGAGATATTAGGCTTTGCTGAAGTCAAAGAAGGAGATTTAATCCTTACAGAAGCAGGTAAAAAATTTTCAGAAGCAGATGTTTTAGAAAGAAAAGAGATTTTCAAAGAATTCGCTATAGAAAAAGTACCATTTCTAAAGCAAATTGTAAAGGTTTTACAATCAAAATCAAATCATAAAGTACCACGTTCCTTCTTCTTAGATTTATTAAAACAGCACCTTTCACCCCAGGAAGCAGAAAGAGAACTAGATATACTTATAGATTGGGGAAGATATGCAGAGCTCTTTGAATATGACGATGACAGAGATGAACTATATTTACCTGAAACCTCTGAGCTCTTAGTAAATGTTCAAAAAGAGGAAGAATAATGTTATAATTTAAAAATAAAGGGGAGGAATAAGATCTTGCAAAGTTTAGTAATAAGTAGATTGAGAATTTTAACCTTCTTGTTCATGACTATATATCTCCTAACAAATGCTTTTTTTGATGATTTTAGAATATTAATCTTAATGATCTTTGCAATACTTTATAGCTCAGTCATGTACTATTTTTCAGCAAGGGAAAAGGTAAAAGAGAGTTTTGTACTATCTCTTATAGATCTTTTTGTCATCCTACTTTATCTTTTCTTAATAGATGCTATAGCAGTAAAGTTTTTATTTCTTATTTATCTTCCCACAATAAAAGAAATTCTCTACAGAAGAATTAAAAATGCCTACATGATAAGCTTCCTAGGAAACTTAGGGGTTATAATTTTATCCTTTATATTAAAAGAGAGTTTACCCTTAAAAATAACCACTTCCCTTATTCCCATCTCTTTTCTTCTCCCCTATCTTTCTTCCTCTTATTTAAAAGAAATGGAGGGATCTTAATTTGAAAAAGATTCTTTACACCATTCTCTTTTCGTTTTTATTGTTATCTTTTCTAAACGCTCAACCCCAAAATGTCTATGTTATACCTATAAAAGGAACTATTGAACTTGGTCTTGCCTCGTTCGTAGAAAGAAGTTTAAAAGAAAATCCTAACGCTAAAGCATTCATCTTTGAAATAGACACCTTTGGGGGCAGAGTAGATGCAGCTATCCGTATAAGAGATGCTATATTATCTACACCTAATTTAACTATCGCCTTTATAAAAGATAGAGCCTGGTCAGCTGGAGCCTTAATAGCATTATCCTGCGAAAAAATTATTATCTCTCCCTCAGGCAGTATTGGAGCTGCAGAGCCGCGTCCAGCAGAAGAGAAAACCATTTCAGCCCTTAAAGCCGAATTTGAAAGTACAGCTAAAAAAAGACAAAGAAACCCTAAAATTGCTGCTGCAATGGTAGATGCTGATGAAGTAATTCCAGGATTAAAACAGAAAGGAAAGATATTAACTCTCTATGCTGAAGAGGCCAAAAAGTGGAAAATTGCTGATGAAATATTAGAAGACTTAGACTCTGTATTAAAGTATTTTCGCTTGGAGAAAGCTAAAGTAACAAACTTACACCCCAATTGGGCTGAAAATTTTGTAAGATTTATCACTGATCCTACTGTATCAAGTATTATCTTGACCATTGGAATGCTATCCTTATATGTGGCCATTTTTACCCCTGGTCTTGGATTACCTGAGCTCTTAGCTTTGATATGTCTGGGACTCTTTTTTGGAGGACATTATCTTGCTGGTCTTGCAGGATTAGAACCCTTAATCCTATTTATCCTTGGGCTTATACTCATATTTATAGAAATGCATACGCCAGGATTCGGAATTCCAGGAATAGCAGGCAGTATTTCAGTGTTCCTTAGTATATACTGGACTATAGTTCAAAAAGGAGGTACCTTTCAAGCCCTACTTACAGGAATCTTTGTAGTGCTTTCTCTCATAATATTTTTAGCAATTTATCTACCAAGAAGCCGTGTTTGGAAAAAGTTTGGCCTTTCTGGAAGTCAAAAGAAAGAGTTAGGTTATACTGCAGTTCAAGAGAGAAAAGATTTGATTGGAAAAAAGGGAAAAACTATTACCATGTTACGTCCCACAGGAATTATAGAGATTGACGGGGAAAGATTTGAGGCCTATTCAGAATCAGAATTTATTGAGCCCGGTGAAGAAGTTTTAGTCTTTAAGGTTGAGGGGAATAAAATCTTTGTAAGGAGGAGTGAGAAATGAATTTGATGTGGGGTTTTTTAATTTTAATTTTAGTATTGATATTTCTTGGAGTATTTTTTAGCTTCGTACCTTTAGGTTTATGGATCTCTGCTCTTGCTGCAGGAGTTTCCATAAGAATTACCGATCTAATTGGAATGAGGCTTAGAAGGGTTCCACCTGAAGTAATAATAAACTCCTTAATCAAAGCTCATAAAGCTGGACTTTCAGAGGTGACTCTTGATAAATTAGAAGCTCATTACTTAGCTGGTGGAAATGTAGATAAAGTAGTAAATGCTTTAATTGCTGCCCAGAGAGCAGGTATTCCCTTGACCTTTGAAAAAGCAGCAGCTATAGACCTTGCAGGAAGGGATGTATTAGAAGCAGTACAAATGAGTGTTAATCCAAAAGTTATTGAAACTCCTGTGGTAGCTGCTGTAGCGAAAGACGGTATTGAATTAAAAGCCAAAGCAAGAGTAACAGTAAGAGCAAATATTGAAAGATTAGTAGGAGGAGCAGGAGAAGCTACAATTATAGCAAGAGTTGGAGAAGGAATAGTAACCACTATTGGTTCTGCAGAAAGTTATAAAGAAGTTTTAGAAAATCCAGATAGCATTTCAAAAACAGTACTTGCAAAAGGACTCGATGCGGGAACTGCCTTTGAGATAGTATCTATTGATATAGCTGATGTAGATGTAGGAAATAATGTGGGAGCAAGGTTAAAAATGGATCAAGCAGAAGCTGATATGAGAATCGCACAAGCTCAAGCTGAAAGTAGAAGGGCCCTTGCCATTGCAAGAGAACAGGAAATGAAAGCCCTTACTCAAGAGATGAGAGCAAGATTAATAGAAGCCGAAAAAGAAGTACCCCTTGCTATAGCAGAAGCATTAAGAAGCGGAAAAATTGGAGTCTTAGATTACTATACCCTAAAGAATATAATAGCAGATACTGCAATGAGAGAAGCCATCTCTAAATTAGGACAAAAAGAAGAAGAGGGAAGGAAAGACTAAATGTTTGAATGGCTGATAATTTTATATATACTCTTTGTTATTGTTTCTGCCATATTAAACACTGCAAAAGAAGTAAAGAATAAAAGAGAAATTATCATAAAAAAAGCTGAGATACCTAAAGAAGAAGAGATTAAAAAAGAAGTTCCAAAAGAGATTTTACTCCCTAAGAAAACAGTTGAAAAAAAGGAAAAAATAGAAGAAAAAGTTAAAAAGGAAAAAAAGATTGAAGAAACATATATTGAAAAAAGCCTAAAAAATAATTTACCAGAGATTATAGCACTTATAGAAATTATTGGTCCTCCAAAAGCATATCAAAATTGGACAGTTCCTTATAGGAAGAAAAATTAAAAACCTTAAACGAGTCAAAGCCAAATTCTCTAACTACTGAGAGGCAGACTTTTTTCTTAACATCCTCCATGGAAGGAGAAAAGTCTGCCTCTTTTAGTATTGAGGTAACTTTTTTATCCTTTAAACCACAAGGAATTATATAAGAAAAAGGTGTTAAATCGTTACTTACATTTAACGCAAATCCATGATAAGAGACTTTTTTCTTTATAGCAATACCTATAGCAGCTATTTTCCTATCACCTACCCAAACTCCTGGATATTTTAGATTCTCTTTTGCCTCTATACCATACTCATTAAGGACGTTTATGATAGATCTCTCAATTTTTAAAACAAAATTTTTTACCCCTTCAACCCTGAAAATAAGATAACCTACAAGTTGTAAGGGACCATGATAAGTAATATCTCCTCCCCTATCAACCCTTAAAAAGTCTATCCCTATATCTTCAAGCTCTTCCTTCCTCTTAAGTAAATTACTCTCATTTCCGAACTTTCCCAAGGTTATTACTGGAAAGTGTTCTAAAAGTATCAAGGTATCGTAAATAATATTATTTACCCTCAAATCATGAAGTTTTCTCTGAAAATTCCATGCGTCTTCATATTTTATTTTCTCTTTAAAATCAATTACTAATAGCTTCTTCATACCTTAGTTTAAAAGTTTCCTTTTTATAATACTTTTTGATTATAAACATGTAATAATTAGCAGCTGCTTTTAAAGATATGTCTGTGGCCATAGCAATCCATGCTCCAGTAAGTCCTAAACCCATCTTCAAAGCTAACACATAAGCGAGAGGTATCCTAATAGACCACATACCTACGCCACTTATTACCATAGGAATCTTAGAAAAACCAGCTCCTCTTAAGGATCCAGACATAACATTTGCAGTTGCAAGAAGTGGTTGAATCACGGCAATAATTTTTAATACTGATGAAGCACATTTAATTACTTCCATATCTCTTGTAAATATTTGAACCAGATACGCCGGAAAGAAAAAAAGAAGGACGCCAACACTTCCCATGAAAATAACAGCTTTCCTCCATGATTCAATAGAGGCTAATCTTGCCAAATCATCTTCCCTTGCCCCCTTATACTGCCCCACAAGAGTTGTTGCTGCAACCCCAAAAGCAAAACCAGGCTGAAAAGAAAGAGATTCTACATTTAATGCTATTCTATGAGCTGCATAAACCTTAGTACCCAAGCTTAATACAATAGTAGCATAAAGAAGAGCTCCCATGTTAAAGAGGAGTTGCTCAAGAGATGTAGGAATACCTATCTTTAGTATTTGGGTACTGACATCTTTCTCAGGAACAATCTTGCAGGAAAACTTATAGCTTAAAAAATCATTTCTCTTATAAATAATATAAAAAAGAATAACCATACCTAACAAGCGAGACAAAGTTGTTGCCAAAGCTGCACCTGCAACCCCCATCTTAGGAAATCCCAATTTGCCAAAAACAAACACATAATCCAAGAAAATATTTAAAGCATTTGAAACTATACTTACATATAAGGGGGTTTTTGTATCACCTGACCCCCTCAAAGCAGAAGAGATTATAGACATATACACAATTAAAAAGCTAGGAATAAGAATGTATTTTAAATAAAGAGAAGAATTATAAAGAAGATCTCCTTTTGCACCTAAAATCTGTAAAAGTTTATCGGTTCCAAATAAACCAAATAGAAGAATCAAAATTGAGAGATAAAAGCCTAAAACTAATGAGTTCTCCAAATACCTTGCAGCATCATTATGCTTTTTAGCACCTACACTATAAGCCACTGTAACCATAGTACCCACAGTAAGAGACGCAATAATAGCAAGAATTACGTTAATAACTTGCATCCCTAATCCCACCGCGGCAAGAGCAACCGCTCCTAAAAACCCTACAAAAATCATATCCACAAAACTAAAGACAAGCTGAAATAGGTTTTCTAACAAAACGGGTATAGCAAGAGCAAGAACTCTTTTACCTATTTTACCCCGTTCATCTTCAAGCATCTTTGCTTTTCCTCCAACTATATAACCCCATTAAAAAAGAGAGGCTGGAGTTTCATGGTTATTTCTCCAGCCTCTCGTAAGGAGGGGGGTGTGTGAATATATTATATTCGAAAGCATACTTTTTTGCAATGAAAAGATAAGCTAAAATAAAAGTATAAAAATTTAGGAGGTGTCTTTTATGATCCAAAAAAGACCCTATGGCAAAAATAGAGAACTCCTCTCTATTATTGGATTTGGTGGAATATTAGTAATGAACGAAGAACAAAAGGAAGCCAACAGGAGAGTTGCTGAAGCTATAGATCTTGGAATTAACTACTTTGATGTGGCACCATCCTATGGAGATGCTGAAGATAAACTTGGACCAGCCCTTCGTGGAAAAAGAAAAGATATTTTTCTCGCTTGTAAAACCATGGAAAGAATCAAGGACAAAGCTTGGGAAGAACTTCAAAGGTCTCTAAAAAAACTTGAAACAGACCATTTTGATCTATATCAGTTACATGCCATGACTACAGAAGAAGATTTCCAATTAGTTACAGGTCCTAATGGGGCTTTAGAAGCTTTTATAAAAGCTAAAAAAGATGGAATAATAAGATATATAGGATTTTCAGCTCATTCTGTTGAAGTCGCCTTAAAACTTCTTGAAATCTTTGATTTTGATTCTATTCTTTTCCCTATAAATTGGGTAAATTTCTTTAACGGAAATTTTGGTCCTCAGGTAGTAAAAAAAGCGCAAGAAAAAAACGTAACCATACTTGCCTTAAAAGCGATGGCAAAGACTATAATTCCAGAAGGACAAGAAAGAAGATATCCCAAATGTTGGTATGACCCTATAGATGACAAAGAACTTGCCCAACTGGCATTAAGATTTACCTTATCTCAACCCATAACAGCAGCTATACCCCCTGGGGAATATAAATTCTTCAAATGGGCAGTAGAAGTTGGAGAAAACTTTAAACCACTAACTGATGAGGAGTTAAATATTCTTAAACAAAAAGCTCAAGACTTAGAACCAATCTTTAAAGTTTCTTAACATAAAATCTATTGAAATGTTATCAATTTTTGATATACTCCATATGGTATATTAAAAGGGAGGTGAAAAAATGGAGTTTATATCCATAACAAAACCTATAGAAAAGATTGAAGAAGTACAAGATGTAATTATCTTAGGAGGAGGACCAGCAGGGCTTACAGCAGGAATATATACTGGAAGAAATCTATGGCGAACCCTAATTATTGAAAAGGGTATATTAGGAGGCAATGCAGCTCTTACAGAAAAAATAGACAATTATCCTGGTTTTCCAGAAGGAATAACGGGTGAAGAGTTAGTAAAAAGAATGGAAACTCAAGCTAAAAAATTTGGTTCCAAAATATTAGAATCTGATGTATTATCCTTAAAAATAGACGGAAACTGGAAAATAGTTGAAACATCACAGGGAACTTTCAGAGCTCCTACTCTTATTATCGCAACTGGAACAAGACCAAGAAAATTAGAGGTCCCTGGAGAAGAAGACTTTATAGGGAAAGGTGTTTCCTATTGTGCAGTATGTGATGGCGCCTTTTTTATTGGGAAAAAAGTAGCAGTTATTGGAGGAGGAGATTCTGCTGTTGAGGAGGCAATTTACCTAACAAAATTTGCCGAAGAAGTAACAATTATTCATCGAAGAGATACTCTAAGAGCCGAAAAGATAACTCAGCAAAGAGCTTTCTCTAATCCTAAAATTAAATTTCTATGGAGCCATGTAGTAAAAGCCATAGAAGGAGAGAAAAAAGTTGAAAGATTAGTATTAGAAGATCTTAAAACAGGAGAAACCAAAATTTTTCCTGTAGATGGTGTATTCATCTACGTAGGTTTAATTCCTAATACAGAGCTTTTTAAAGGTATTTTGAATTTAGATCCAAATGGTTTTATAATAACAGATGAGAAAATGCATACTTCTATGCCTGGAATATATGCAGCAGGAGATGTAAGAAGTAAGATTTTAAGACAAATAGTAACTGCGGTCGCTGATGGAGCAATAGCTGGTATGGCAGCAAGCAAATTTTTAGAAGAATTAAATTACAAGGAGGTTTAACAAATGGCTCTATTAAAAGAAGAGGACCGTCAATATTTGGAAAATCTATTTAGAGAAAATCTCAAGGACAAATTAAAAATTATACTTTTCAGCGATAAAGCTGCAGGAAGTAAATTAGTTGTTCCAGGAAGAGTTGAATGCCCTTATTGTCAACAAACAAGAGAAATTTTAGAAGAGCTTGTGTCTCTCTCAGACAAATTAGAACTCGAAATTCATGACTTCTTAACCGACGAAATACTTGCTAAAAAATACAATTTGGACAAAATTCCTGCAATTCTTTTCGAAAAGAATAATAATGTACTGGGAGTAAGATATTTTGGTATTCCATCAGGTTATGAATTCTCAAGTCTAATTGAGGATATTATTGATATATCTCGTGGTGAAACTCAACTTTCACCAAATACAAAAGCCTTTCTTGCCACTGTTGATAAACCAGTACATATTCAGGTATTTGTCACCCCTACATGTCCCTATTGTCCAAGAGCAGTAAGACTTGCCCACCAATTTGCCATGGAAAATCCACTAATTACTGCAGATATGATTGAGGCCATTGAATTTCCACATCTTGCTGAGAAATACGATGTGACTGGTGTTCCCAAGACCATAATAAATGAAAAGGTAGAAATCGAGGGAGCTGTACCAGAAAATGTCTTTCTCGAATATTTCAAGTCTGCTTTAAAAGCTTAGTCTAAGTTTCCATAAAAATAATTTAAAGCCTCACCTGCAAGATATAGAGACCCTGTGATAAGTATTAAATCTTCAGGTGAGGCTTCTTTTTTGACAAAATTTATTGCCTCATAAAAGTTAGTATGTAGATTTATATTAGCATCGGCATTAAAAGATTTAACTATATTACCAAGCTCCTCTGGACTTCTAGTTCTATGAGAAGATAAGGGAACAAAATTGTAGCTATGAACCAAAGGATTCAAGATTTTAAGAAAACCTTCAGCATCCTTATCTTTCATAAGCCCGCATATTAAGAATAACCTATTAAAGTTTACATAATTTTTTAAAGTATCTCTTAAAGCTATAGCAGATTCCACATTATGGGCTCCATCTATGATTGTCAAAGGACTTTTACTAACAATTTGAAATCTCCCCCTCCATTGTACTTTTTTAAATCCTTCTCTCACAGTTTCATAATCTATACTTAATTTATCCCTTAGTAAATATATGGCTCCAAAGGCAGTAATAGCATTAACAATTTGATGTTCTCCAAGAAGGGGAATAAAAAACTCTTCATTTATATCTTTTCCACTCAATAAAAACCTCTGTCCGTTAAGACTAAAATCTTTTCTTTCCCATTTAAAAAGATTATCTATTTTATAATAAATAGCATTTCTCTCCTTTGCAACTTTTGCGATAACTTTCTCTGCTTCCTCTTTTTGAATAGAAGATATGACAATTTTTCCTTCCTTAATTATTCCAGCCTTCTCAAAGGCAATTTTCTCGATTGTATTACCTAATATATGCATATGGTCAAAACCTATGGGAGTTATGATCGAGACAAGAGGATTAATAACATTTGTTGCATCTAATCTCCCCCCAAGTCCCACTTCTATAACCACATAATCAAGTTTTTTTATGTAAAAATATAAAAAAGCAAGAGCAGTTAAAACTTCAAAAAAGGTTGGAGGGCCAAAAATAGGATGTTTCTTAGCCTCTTCTATATAGGGCTTTGCGTAATCAATGAGATCAATAAATTCTTCTTGAGAGATGAAACCCTTATGGGTAGATATTCTTTCCCTTATGGATTGAAGATGAGGAGAAGTGTAAAGACCTACCTTATAACCTGCCTCCTTCAAGATTGAAAAAATCATAGCTGAGGTAGATCCCTTGCCTTTTGTGCCAGCCACATGAAAAGCCTGGAGATTATCTTGAGGATTCCCCATTAATTTCAATAAGTATCTCATTCGTTCGAGATAAAATTTTTTTTCTTCATAGGTTATGTTGTCAAGACGTTTCTCATAATTAATAAAGCTATTAAGGTAATTTAATCTCTCAAAGTATGACACTTTTTTATCCCTCCCAGTTTTATTAACACAATTTTTATTGATTTTAACATCTTTTTGTGTTAAATTTATTTCCGTAAAATCTGGATCAACGGTGACCAAAGTTTCCAATGAAGAATTTAACATAATTTCTTTTTATTATAATTTTTTTAGAAAGGAGTTGTCTATATATGATAAGGGAAGAGGTTTCTTACTTAGTCATCCCAAAAGAAGTAGAGGATATTCTTATCTCCTGTAAAGGAATTATAATTCCTGAAAGTAGAGAACATTTCTTAGAACTTGCTATGGGCGGGAAGGACAATATGGAGTTTGAAGTAAAATACGAAGTATCTGGAAAGGGAGAAGTGGTAGAAGCAGTAATCACAAGAGCTAAAAATGGTATCGTAGTAAATTATCCAGATGTCTACATGAGAAGAAGAGACCCAGATAGCTTGGTTGTAGGGGACGAGGGAGATACTGACAAGCCTACATTTAAAGAAAGATTTGGAGAGGATTTTGACTCTTTAAGAGAAAAAACCTTTAATTGGCTTAAAGGACAGGAATTAATTGTCATGCCCTTTATGTCTGGAGGGCATGAATTGGGATATCCGTCTCTTTTAATTGCTCCTTCTAATGCAGGATTTTTTGCATGGGCTCTTGCAGATATTCAAGGTTTCATACCAAGAAATCAGTTAAGAGAAAAATTTGAACCTATGGCCATCGTTTATGTAGCACCTCCCTTTAGGCATACGCATTTTTCAGGCAAACAGATAGTGGTACACTATAGGTCCAACGGAAGACACGAGGTATTTTCCTATAATTTATATCCTGGGCCAAGTGCTAAAAAGGGTATCTATGGGGTGCTTATAAATATAGGCGAAATGGAAGGATGGGTTACTGCTCATGCTTCTACAGTAAAGATAGTTACTCCTTATGATAATGAATTAGTAATTATGCACGAAGGAGCAAGTGGTGGTGGAAAGAGTGAAATGATCCAGCAAATGCATAGAGAAAAAGATAACAGAATCCTGGTAGGAGAAAATATAATTACAGGAGAAAGATATTACATTGAGATAAAGGAATCATGTGAAATATTTCCTATAACTGACGACATGGCTTTATGTCATCCAAGACTTCAAAATGGAAGTGGCAAAATGGTTATAAAAGATGCAGAACAAGGATGGTTTGTAAGGGTAGACCAAATAAAAAGATATGGGACTGATCCGCAACTTGAAGGAATTACTATCCATCCCCCAGAGCCTCTTATATTCCTAAATATTGAGGGGCATCCTGGAGCTACAGCCTTAATATGGGAACACACTATGGACGAACCAGGAAAGCCCTGTCCTAATCCAAGGGTAATATTGCCAAGAAGATTTGTACCTAACATCATAAATGAACCTGTTGAGGTAGATGTAAGAAGCTTTGGATTTAGAACCCCTCCTTGCACAAAGGAAAAACCTACCTACGGAATAGTAGGGTTATTCCATGTACTTCCACCTGCATTAGCCTGGCTATGGAGATTAGTAAGTCCAAGAGGATATGATAACCCAAGCATAACTGATGGAGATCTCATGAGCAGTGAAGGAGTTGGATCATATTGGCCCTTTGCTACAGGAAAAATGGTAAAACAAGCCAATCTTTTATTGCAACAAATTTTAGATTATCCTCGTACTCAGTATATACTTATACCCAATCAATATATCGGAGCATATAGAGTAGGATTTATGCCTGAATGGATAGTAAGAGAGTATTTAGCTAAAAGAGGCAGCGCAAGGATTAAACCTGATAATCTGAAGCCTGCAAGATGTTCACTTTTAGGATTTGCCCTTGAAACCCTAAAAGTGGAAGGACATTATATACCTAAGGCTCTTCTACAAGTAGATCAGCAACCTGAAGTAGGACCTGAAGCTTATGACAAAGGGGCAGAAATGCTCAAAGCATTCTTCAAAAAAGAATTACAAAAATTCCTCTCTTTAGATCTTGACCCCTTAGGCAAAAGAATTATAGAGTGTTGTCTTGCGGACGGTACTTTAGAAGACTATATAAAACTTATTCCTCCTCGAAGATAAAAGAGATTTTAAATTTTTTTTACTTTAAAAAATATATCGAAAGTGGTATAACATAAATTGAAAGAAAAAATTAAAACGATTATATTCGAGGAGGAATATAAAATGAAGGAGGTAAAAGTACCAATAGGTGTGTCTGCACGCCATGTCCACCTCTCTCAGGATGATCTGGAGAGGTTATTTGGAAAGAATTATGAACTACACCCCTTGAAGCCATTGTCTCAGCCAGGTCAATTTGCAGCAGAAGAAGAGGTAGAACTAATTGGACCTAAGAGATCTCTCAAAGTAAGAATTCTTGGCCCAGTAAGAAAAAATACCCAAGTAGAATTAGCATTAACTGATGTAATTTATCTTGGGCTTCCCACAATCCCTCCAGTAAGAGACTCCGGAGATATTGAGGGGACTCCAGGAATAAAAATGAGAGGACCCTTAGGAGAGATTGAAATACCTCAGGGAGTTATTATTGCTTGGAGACATATTCATACGCCAGAAAATATAGCACAAGAATTAGGGCTTGTAGACAAACAATTAGTAAAAGTTAAAGTAGAAGGAGTAAGAGCGATTACTTTTGAAAATGTCTTAATAAGGATAAGCAATAAATTTGCTTGGGAATTCCATATTGATACCGACGAAGCAAATGCGGCAATGGTGAAGACAGGTGATAAGGCAATAGTAATTTTTGAACCAGTCAAAATACCACAAATAACTTAAAAGTATAAATTTAAAAAATTAAGCCAAAATCTCAAAGAGGGAGACTTGATTCTCCCTCTTTTTTTTAGGAGGTAAGAGTAATGAGTACTATAATAATAGTACTCCTTATAGGAGTAATTATTGCTCTTTTACTTTCCTTTCAAAATCAAGCTCTAATAACCATTTATTTTCTAAATTGGTCCTTTCAAGAAAAAATATTTACTGTTTTATTTTTAACCTTTGCTTCTGGTGTAATTCTTGCTTTTATAAGCGTACTGCCAACTATCATCAAAGATAAAAGAACTATAGCAAAGTTAAACAAAAAAATAAAAGAGTTAGAAAAAAGTATCAATAAGGAGAATATACCTGAGCAGAGTAGTGAGAAATAAATAACATTTGACAAGAGCTTAATATTTCATTAACTTATAATTCTATATGACTCTTCTTTTAGAGGTGAGATTTTAAAATGACTATACAAGAGAAGATACAAAAACTAAAAAAGGAAAAGAATGCTATAATTTTAGCTCATAATTATCAGCTTCCAGAAGTTCAAGATATAGCAGACTTTGTAGGAGACTCCTTAGAGCTTGCAAGAATTTCCGCCCAAGTAAAGGAAGAAGTCATCATATTTTGTGGCGTGCATTTTATGGCTGAAACAGCCTCTATCCTTGCTCCAGACAAAAAAGTTATACTTCCCGATCTTTTTGCGGGTTGTCCCCTTGCCAATACTATTACTCCGAGAGAAGTCAAGGAACTAAAAGAAAAGTACCCTAATTATGCAGTAGTAGCATATGTAAATACATCAGCAGAAGTAAAAGCAGAAAGTGATTACATTTGCACCTCTGCTAATGCCACCTTCATAGTAGAGAAAATTCCAGAAGAAAAAGTTATTTTTATACCTGACAGAAATTTAGGATATTATGTTAGCAAACATACTAAAAAGGAGATAATCATATGGAATGGCTTTTGCCCAACCCATCAAAGAATACTTCCTCAAGACATTATTGCCCTTAAAGAAAAATATAAAGACGCTAAAGTAGTAGTTCATCCAGAGTGTAGAAAAGAAGTCTTAGATCTCGCAGACAAAATTGCAAGTACCAGTGGGATAATTAAATTTGTAAAAGAAGATAACGGAAAACGCTATATTATAGGAACAGAAGTTGGACTTTTACACCGCTTAAGAAAAGAAAACCCTGAAAAGGAATTTTACCTTGCATCCCCCCTTGCAATATGTCCCAATATGAAAAAAATCACTCTTGATAAAATATTAACGAGTCTTGAGAATTTAGAGCCAGAGGTTAAAGTAGAAGAGTCTACCCGAGAGAAAGCTATAAAACCCATAGAAAGAATGCTTAGTTTATGATAGAAAGGTTTATATTGCCTTTTTCTGAGGAAGATTTTGAAAAAGAATACGATTTAATAATAGTAGGTAGCGGTATAGCAGGACTTATATCAGCATATTATGCTCCTGAAAATTTCAAAATAGCCCTATTTTCTAAAGATAGATTAGAAGAAAGTAATACGTACTATGCTCAAGGTGGAATTGCTGTAGCTCTAAATCCTGAAGACTCTCCAGAACTCCACTATAAGGATACTTTAAGTGCAGGAGCAGACTTTAACGAAGAAAAAATTGTAAAAATAGTAGTACAAGAAGGCATAGAGAGAGTAAAAGACCTTATTAAATTAGGGGTAAATTTTGATAAAATTGATGGTCTCGCCTTTACAAAAGAAGCTGCCCATAGCAAGAGAAGAATAATTCATGCCCAAGGAGATGCCACAGGATATGAAGTAGCAAGAACCCTTATAAACATTGTAAAAGACAGAAAGAATACGAATATCTACGAGCACTACGTGTTGATAGATCTATTAACCTATGAAGATGAGGTATATGGGGGCGTTTTTTTCGACACAAAAGAAAGGAAAATTAGAATATTTACTTCAAAATACATTATATTAGCCACAGGTGGTGCAGGTCAACTATATCTACATACTACAAATCCTCTCACTGCAACAGGGGATGGCATTGCAATCGCGTTTAGGGCTGGTGCAAGAATAATGGATCTTGAATTCTTTCAATTTCATCCCACCTCTCTTGATGTGGCTTCTCCACAAAGATTTCTCATCTCTGAAGCAGTAAGAGGTGAAGGAGCCTATCTTTTAAATGCCTTTGGAGAAAGATTTATGTTAAACTATCACCCCCTCGCGGAACTTGCCCCAAGAGATGTAGTGACAAGAGCAATATTTTTCGAAATGTTAGAAACTCAAGATAGAATATATTTGGATCTTAGACCCATTGGGGAGAAAAAGATAAAAGAAAGATTTCCCAATATTTACAAAAAATGTATGGAACACGGCATAGATATTACTAAGGAATTAGTACCAGTTTCCCCTGCTGCTCATTATTTTATGGGAGGAATTGAAACCGACGAATATGGAAGGACAAATTTAAAAAATCTCTATGCATGTGGAGAGACTGCATGTACAGGACTGCATGGTGCTAATAGATTAGCAAGTAATTCCCTCTTAGAGGGACTTGTCTTTGGTAAAAGATGTATTGATGCCATATTGAATGAAGATCCAGCTAAGAATCACTCTATTCCAAAACATCAAAATAACCTCCTGAATATTTCTCTTAACGAGGTAAATCAAGGAATAAAAATTCTTAAAAAAATCCTTTGGGATAAAGTAGGAATTATAAGGAATGAAACAGAATTAAAAGATGCAGAAAATATTATTGATAACTTAATTGAAAAACTGCATAATTCCTTTATTCTAGATAGATCCTTTGTGGAACTTAAAAATATGCTTTTAATATCCAAATTTATGATAAATTCTGCTTTAATAAGAAAGGAAAGTCGTGGAGCACATTTTAGAATAGATTATCCAAAATCTAAGGAAGAATGGAAAAAACATATAATCTGGGAAAGAGAAAAAGAGGTGATATTTTGTGAGGTTAATTCCTTACCTTCATTTAAGAAAAATTGTTGAAGAAGCATTAAAAGAAGATATAGGCTTTGGAGATATTACTACAGAAAGCACTATCCCTGAAGATATGATTTCAAGAGCAGTAATTATAGCAAAGGAGGAAGGAATACTTGCAGGTTTACCCGTAGCAGAAGAGGTTTTTAAACTCCTTGATAGTAAAATAGAATTTAAAGAATTTAAAAAGGATGGAGATGAAATCAAAAAGGGAGATGTAATTTTAGAGATAAAAGGAAAAACAAAAACAATTCTGATGGGAGAAAGAACTGCTCTAAATTTTCTTCAAAGGCTTTCAGGTATAGCAACCTATACAAAGAAATGTGTGGATGTTGTAAAGCCTTATGGGGTCAAGATTTTAGATACAAGAAAAACTACTCCAACTTTGCGTATTTTTGAAAAATATGCAGTAAAAATAGGTGGTGGCGAAAATCACCGATTTGGACTTTATGACATGGTCCTAATAAAGGATAATCATATAAGAGCTGTTGGAGGCATAAAAGAGGCGATAGAAAGAGTAAGAGAAAGAGTATCTCATGTTTACAAAATAGAAGTAGAAGTGACTAACTTAGAAGAACTAAAGGAGGCTCTTGAAAGTAAAGCTGATATTGTGCTTTTAGATAATATGGACTATGATACTCTTAAAGAGGCAGTAAGTATAGCAAAGGGAAAAGTAATGATTGAGGTTTCTGGAAATATCTCCTTAGAGGATTTGGAAAAGATTGCCAGATTAGGTGTAAACTTTATATCAATAGGAAAACTTACCCACTCTTACAAAAGTTTAGACTTAAGCTTAGAACTACTCTAAATGCTGAAAAACAAGACAGAAAAAGAAAAAGCCTATATATTTCTTATAATTGGCATAACAGCTATGGCTTCAGCTTCTTTAATAATAAGACTCACCTCTGCTCCACCTATAATCATAGCCTCCTATAGGTTACTTATTGCATCTTTAATTCTACTTTTATTAAACAGAAAAACCTTAAAATTGCCTAAAAATCTCCCTATATTACTTATTGCAGGACTTTCCTTAGGTATGCATTTCTACTCATGGATTTCTTCCCTTTTCTTGACCACTGTTGCTAATGCAGTAGTCCTTGTAAATACAAGTCCCATTTTTATCTCTCTTCTTTCTTATATATTTGAGAAGAAAAAACCTACAAGAAGTTTTTTTCTTTCTTTATTTTTTATACTTCTGGGTATAGTTTTAATAACTAATAACAAAATCTCTTTAAAATTTGGAAAGGGAGAACTACTTGCTATATTAGGAGCTATTACTTTTGCCATCTATCTTTATATGGGAAGGTATTTATCTCCCAATTTAAGTGTGTCTTCATATATCACATTAGTCTATTTCACAGGAGGGATAATCCTTTTAGTATTTGCAATTCTAACAAAAACACCTCTTATAGTGTACCCTCTCAAAATATACTTCAATGTTTTTCTACTTGCACTAATTCCTCAACTTATAGGACATACATCAGCAAACTATGCTATAAGAATTCTTTCTCCTAATGCAACTTCCATCATATTAATAGGTGAAACAGTTATAGCTACACTCCTTGCTTTAGTCTTTCTTAAAGAAAAAATAACCCTCCTCCAAACCTTAGGAATGCTTCTTATTATTATTGGAATCATTTACTCTTCCCTTAAAGAAAAATAATTGTAAATTTCCCAAGCTACTTTTTCTTGTTCTCTAAAATTACCAAAGATAACTCCCTTAGGAAGTAGCCTGTTTATAATTTTTTTATACATTCCTTCAAGCTTACCTGGAGGAAATTTAGCAAAAGGAGTTCCTGGTAGAGGCATAAAGGTATGAGCATGCACTCTTGCTCCCATTTTTACTAATTCTTCTATAAATTTTAAAGTTTCTTCAATATCTCTTTCTTCTTCATAAGGAAGCCCAAAAATAAAATCCACATTAGCTTTTAAACCATATCTTAAAGTTAAACTAACAGCTCTATAAACATCCTCAACAGTATGTCCTCTGTGAGCTAAATCAAGAATCCTCTGACTTCCAGATTGGGCTCCTATTACTAAATTATCATTATCAGCATAGGTTTTAAGAAGCTCCAAAATTTCTTCTCTAACATGTTCGGGCCTTACCTCCGAAGGAAAAGATCCAAAAAATATTCTTCCCTTATCTCCAATTATATTTCTTATTCCATAAAGTAACTCTTCAAGCCTTCTTAAATTAACATCTTTTCCTGTAAGAGAACCGTAAGCAAAAGCATTAGGGGTTATAAATCTTATGTCTTTCAAATTAAGCTTATTCATTATTTTAACGATATCTAAAATTTTTTCCGTACTCCTATGCCTCATAACTCCCCCAAAAATTCTTGGAGTTTGACAAAAATAACATCCATAAGGACATCCTCTGCTTATTTCAATAGGGCCAAACCTTTTAAATCTTAGAGAGAAAGGAAAATAATCATCAAGCTTGACAAAAGATTCTCCTTTAAAAATTCCTTTAACATCTTCCCCAGAAATAATTCTTTTAATAATCTCGGGGAAAATCTTCTCTCCTTCTCCCACTACTACAATGTCTGCTCCAATTTTAAGTGTACTATAAGGATCGCCTGAGGCATGAGGTCCTCCCGCAATAATTTTTACATTTTCTATTTTTTCTTTTATCCTTTTTAAAAGAGCCTCTGTTTCAAAAAACTGAGTAGTAAAGAAGGATACACAAAAAATATAAAATACATCCTTTTCTATATTTTCTAACCAAAAATCAACTTGGCTTTTTTCTACAAAACCTATCTCAAAATTTTTAAAGTCTTTTTCTAAAGCTCCAAGCAGAGCATTTATACTATATTTATTCTCTTTAACATCGTAAAATACTATCTTGTATTTCATGATTAATAATTTTACAAAAAATAAATTTGACTTTTAAGGTTCCCTTAAATAAAATAATTGAAAATTTTCACAAACCAAAAGGAGGAATTTTGCTATGAACTTCGATGAAAGGTTTTTAGGAGAGGCTTTAACTTTCGACGATATATTATTAGTACCAGCATATAGTGAAGTGACTCCTAGAGAAGTAAGCGTAGATACTTATCTTACTGATAGAATTCATTTAAATATACCCATATTAAGTGCTGCTATGGATACCGTAACAGAAGCAAGAATGGCAATAGCTATAGCAAGAGAGGGTGGTCTTGGTATAATCCATAGAAATATGAGTATTGAGAGACAAGCGGAAGAAGTAGATAAGGTAAAAAGATCTGAACATGGTATGATCACAGATCCTATTTTCTTATACCCTGATCAAACAGTAGGTGAAGCTTTAAGTATAATGGCAAAATATCACATTTCGGGCCTTCCTGTGGTAGAAAGAGACGGGAAATTAGTAGGTATTGTGACAAACAGAGATTTGAGGTTTGAATCAGACATGAACAAAAAAGTATCTGAGATCATGACTAAAGACAACCTTATAGTAGCTCAGGTAGGAATAACCATAAAAGACGCCCAAGAGATACTTCAAAGATATAAAATTGAGAAACTTCCCATTGTAGATAAAGACTTCAAATTAAAGGGACTTATAACCATCAAAGACATACAAAAAATGAGACAATATCCTAATGCTGCAAAGGATAAAAAAGGTAGGCTTCTTGCAGGTGCAGCTATAGGTGTTGGAGATGAGGCTATAAGAAGAGCAAAAGCCCTTGTAGAGGCAGAAGTAGATGTAATCGTAATTGATACTGCTCATGGTCACCATAAGAAGGTGTTAGAAACGGTAAAGGAACTTAAGAAATTATTCTCAAAAGAGGTTGTCATTGTTGCTGGAAATGTGGCTACGGCAGAAGGTACGAAAGCTTTAATTGATGCAGGTGCAGATGTGGTCAAAGTAGGAATTGGGCCAGGATCTATATGTACCACAAGGGTAGTAGCAGGAATAGGAGTACCACAATTTTCTGCCATATGGGAATGTGCTAAGGAGGCCCAAAAACATAATGTACCTATTATTGCCGATGGAGGCATAAAATTTTCTGGAGACATTACCAAAGCTATAGCAGCAGGTGCTCATGCAGTAATGTTAGGAAGTCTACTTGCAGGAACCGAGGAAAGCCCTGGTGAAATAGAGATATATCAAGGAAGAAGTTTTAAGGTATATAGAGGAATGGGATCTTTATCAGCCATGAAAGAAGGAAGCAAAGACAGATATTTCCAAGAAAATTCAGAAAAATTAGTACCCGAAGGTATTGAGGGAAGAGTACCCTATAGAGGACCTGTATCGGAAGTACTATTTCAACTCGTTGGTGGATTAAAATCTGGGATGGGGTACTGTGGAGTTAAAAATCTTGAAGAACTAAGAACTAAGACAAAATTCATAAAGATTACCAATGCAGGATTAAGGGAAAGCCATCCTCACGACATAATAATCACAAGGGAGGCGCCTAATTATAGTATTTCCACATGGGAAAATCATTGAAAATCTTCGTTTATAACCTTAACTACTTCTTCTATACTACTGTTAACAGAAGATAAAAACTTAAAATGTACCTTTAGAGCTCCCATATCTCCTAAAGGGATATGGGAGATTTTTTCCTCTATATCCATAACAGTCCTTGTAAAAAGGTAAAATCTGTCAAAACCATGCCCAATTAAATCATTAGGCTTCAATCTCTCTTTTAACCTGTTTGCAAGGTTATAAACAGTATTCTTTCTCACATTATCTGAAATAAGCCCCTCAAACTCATAAGAGATCTTACCAAACGCAAAAGGACCTTGAGTCTTATACATCTCCCTCCATAATATGGGAAAAAAGTATGGCAGTGAAAGGGTCCCTGTAAGGGGATCTATAAGAGAAAATCTTCTTGGAAGCCTTATGGTAAATGTGGTACCTTCTCCCACCTTACTTGTCGCTGAAATCTTTCCACCATGTGCCTCAACAATACTCTTTACTATAGAAAGACCAAGACCTGTCCCACTTGTAGACTTTCTCAAAGAACTATCTACCCTGTAAAATCTATCAAAAATGTGGGGAAGATGCTCTGGCGGAATTCCCACTCCCTGATCTTGTACTTCTATTAATATATCCTCCATCTTATCAGCAACCCTAACCCATACATTCCCTCCGTTAGGTGAATACTTAATAGCATTATCTAAAAGATTATGAAAAACTTGAGTAAGCCTTGCAGAGTCACCAAGAACAAAGGTAGGATATTCAGGAAATTGTAAAACTATAGTATGTTTTGAGGTCCGAGTCTGAAAGAAAGTAGCTCTCTCTTTTATTATCTTTCTTATTTCTACCATGTCTTTTTTTAACTCAATTCTACCTGATTCTATCCTTGATACCTCAAGCAAATCATTTACAAGCTGAGTTAGTCTTTCCGATTCTTTATAAATTATTTGATAGTAGTTTCTCACCCTTTCTGGAGGAAGATTCATCTTCATTAAAAGTTCACTATAACCCTTTATAGCTGTTAATGGTGTCTTCAATTCGTGGGATACATTGGCAACAAATTCTGATTTCATTCTATCAAGTTCTTTTGCCAAGCTTATATCTCTAAGAGCAAGGATAAAATTGGTAACTTTTCTTCCTTCCCAAGTGCCCGAAAGATTACATCCTAAGATAATTTCTTTCTCCCCATTCCAAACCTTCATCTCATACTGCATCAAAGAAAGTCCTTGAAAAACCATTTTGTCCAACGGACACTCAGAACACATTATTTCTCCCGATAAATTCCTACATTTTAAAACTTCTGTACATCTCTTGCCTGCTTGCCCAAATGAAAGCTGAAAAATCTCACTTGCCACATTGTTGAACATGGATAGTCTTTTTCTCCCATCTAAAATGACAAGCCCATCCCCTACATTTTCAAGAATCTTTTTCATCTTTTCCCTTTCTAAATTAACCTGGCTATAGAGTAATGCTTTATTCAAGGCTATAGAAGTCTCATATGCCAAGTTCATAAGCATGTCCAGGTCATAATCTGTAAATTTTCTGTTTCTATTACTGTTAATAATCTCTATAGCTCCAAGAACCTCATCTTCCACCTTTAATGGTACACAAATTATGGATCCTGTTTTAAATCCAGAAAGTTTATCATAATAACTTGAAAAACGTGGGTCTTTTTGAGGATTATTGATAATTACAGGAGATCCATTCTCTACAACCCAACCTACTACCCCTTCTCCCTTAGATAGTTTTTTTCCTTCCAATAATTCCCCTTTTTCCCCTATAGCTTTTTCAAATATTAAATCTCCTGTCTCCTTATCTTTTAAAAAGATCGTCCCACCATCGGCTCCTAAGAGCTTTACTGCAGATTCTAAGATTAAAGATAATACCTCCTTAGTCTCTAAAGAGGAATTGACAGTCTTTATTATCTCCGAAAAAATCTTCATCTCATTAATTTTCTGCTCAAGCCTTAAGCTTTCTCTGCCTATATAGTTTAAGAACAAAGCAAGAATTATAGCTATAATACCAAGTTCAATAACCCTAATATAGGCAGAACTTAAAATTATATTGATTCCTTGAACAATACCAAAGAGAGTAAAAATAAGAGTAACTAATATTGCAGAAAGTATGGCAGATCTAAAATCATACCTAAAAGCCGATGAGACTATGGGAAAAATAAGGAACAAATACAAATCACTGGAAATGCCTCCCGTGAGATACACAAGTATGGCTACAATAATCACATCTATTGCAGAAAAAATCTCGTATTTATAAAAAAGAGAATATTTATAAATAGGAAAAACCGTTGTAATCAATATATAAACAGAGGAGATTATAAGGAATATGTTAAAAATGCTTTGGCTTATTGGAGGAATTATGTCAAATTTTACAAGAAGTAAGGCTGTAAAAAGAAGTAACCCTCTAAATAAAGATAGAAATTTTTCTTTCTTCTCGTTATAATAAGTTTTCATAAGATATTAAAAATTATTTCTTAATCTCTCTACTCTCCTAAAAGATTTTCTACCCTTGTAATCAAATCAGCAAGTCCAAAAGGTTTAGTCATGTAATCGTCAGCCCCCATACTAAAACCTACCTTCTTGTCAAGATTGCTGGATCTTGCGGTCAATATTAGGACAAGAGAATTTAAAGAAGGGTCCTCTTTAATCTGCTCACATATGGTATATCCATCAATATCAGGAAGCATTATGTCTAAAATCACTAAATCTGGATTTAATTCCTTTATTTTTTCTAGTGCCTCTCTACCCGTACCAGCCTCATGAATTTCATACTTATTCAAAAACCCTAAGGTCTCTTTAATGAGTCCCCTTACATTTTCTTCATCTTCTACAATTAATATTTTCTTCATTACTTACCTCCCAAATCAAATTTAACATTTCTTTAATTTTATCTTAGGATATTTTATTATATTATACTAACAAAAAAATTACGAGGTGAATGGTATGAATTTAAAGGAAGCTATAGAAAACAAGCTCAAAGAGATAATAGACCCAGAGGTTGGACTTGACTTAGTTACTCTAAATACCATAGACAAGTTAGAAGTAGATAATGATGGAAATGTAAAAATAGTGTTCAGACCGACAACTCCTTTCTGTCCCTTAGGAATACAACTTGCTCTTTCCATCAAAAAGGCAGTTAAAGAAATAGAGGGAGTAAAGAATGTGGATATAGAAGTAGTAGATTTCATATTTGCAGAACAAGCTAATGAATTATTAAAAAATCAATAGACTAAATTTCTCTTTGAACTATCCATTCCTCAAAGAGCTCCCTGTAAGGGAGCTCTTCAATAAAAATAGACGGTTTACTAAAAATATTCATATCTTTTACTCTTTTTGTAAGATGCGTAATCACATATAGTTCCTTTTTTGCTCTTGTAACTGCCACATAAAAAAGCCTTCTTTCCTCTTCTATATTTTCCATACTTTTGTAAGAAGGAAATTCTCCCTGAACAAGCCTTAAAATAAATACAGCATGCCACTCAAGCCCTTTAGCCTGATGGACTGTGGACAAAACTACAAAATCCTTTTCTTCCCCCTCTTCTATGAGTTTCTCTCCTGCATAGGTATAAAGGGTAAGTTCACTCAAAAACTTCTCAAGATCATCATATCTTTCTGAAAAGAGAATAAGCTGATCAACGTCTTTTTCTCTATCTTTGAAGTCAGGATAAGTTCTTTCTAAATAATCTTTATAATACTCATGGAAAAAAATTCTTAAAATCTCTGAAAACCTTTGAATTGGAATAGGTTTAATCTTATCCCAAAGAACTTTCAATATCCTTATACCTTCAAGAGTCCTACCACTGAATGGCAATTGGAAAATTCTTTCAAAATCATTAGATTCTTTCAAAACTTGGGATAGTTTTTTGGCATAAGATCTACCAATACCAGGAAATAACTTAAAAAACCTTTGAGCAGAGATTTCATCCTGAGGATTAAAAATAATTTTTAAAAGAGAAAGCATATCTTTTATATGAGCTTGCTCAAAAAATCTTAATCCACCTCTAACCTCGTATGGTATACCCTGAATGGTGAGTTCCATCTGGACAGCCATAGAATGATAATTAGATCTAAAGAGCACCCCTATATCTTTGTATTTAATACCTTCTCGATGCAATTCTTTTATAACTTCAACTACAAATTGAGCTTCTTCCTCCTCATCCCTTACCCATACAAGTTTTGGTTTGCTTCCACTTTTTAGGACAGGTTTTATTTCTTTAAAATATTGCCTTGTATTTCTCTTTATTATCTCATTGGCAAGATTTATTATCTCAGGAGTACTTCTATAATTAAATACCAAATAAAAAATTCTTGTTCCAGAAAAAACTTCTGGAAAAGACAAAATGTTCTCAATAGTTGCTCCTCTAAAAGAATATATACTTTGAGCATCATCGCCGACTACCAATATGTTTTTATTTTCTTCCCTCATAAGTTTTATAATTTCTCCTTGAAGCCAATTTGTATCTTGATATTCATCCACAAGGATGTATAAAAATCTATCGTTCAAAACTCTTCTTGTCTTCTCATCCTCTAAAAGAAGTCTGTACCAAAAAAAAAGTAAGTCATCATAATCAAGGACATTAAGCTCTCTTTTTCTTTCTTTATACCTCTCAAATAATTTTTGAATAATCTCAATCTTATCTATTATTTGAGGTGCTTTTATCTTTAAAACCTCTTCCCAATCTTTTCCTGTGTTTACCTTATAACTAAAAATTTCACCTAATATTCCCTTACCAACATCTTCCTTAGGAAATAATTCTTCAAGACACTCATCAATAAGATCCAAAGAATCTTCCCTATCGAGAATGTTATATTGCCCACCAATACCTATTCTTTTCCCATAAATTCTCAATATTCTATTTCCCACATGATGAAACGTTCCACCCCAAATTTCTTCAATGTCCTCTCTTATAAGTGCTTGGGTTCTATTAATCATGTGTCTTGCAGCTTGGTTAGTAAAGGTCAAAAGCATTATATTTTGAGGAGAATAACCCAAGGCTACAAGATACCCTACCCTATAGACAATAGTTCTTGTTTTTCCAGATCCTGGCCCAGCAATAACTAAAGAGGGGCCATCTGATTCTAAGACTATCTTTCTTTGTTCCTCATTAAGATCCCTTTCAACTCTCTCAAGAAATTCTTTTTTCTTCTTTGAGGGTATTATGAATATTTTCTTTTCACCATCAAATTGGTTATTCATGATAAACTATTATATAATAGTTTAAGCTGAAATTAATTTACAGAGGAGGATAAAATGAAAAAGAATAACATTCTTGTAATGCTATTATTGCTATGCTTCTTGCTGACCTTAGTCTTTGCCCAAACTCAAACTCCCACAAAAACTCAACCCCCTAAAAGGCAGGCTACAATTTTTATTTTACATGTACTAACCTTTGATAGCTTGTCAAAAACAAATTTGGAAAAAGACTTAAAAGCCCTTGATGACACCTTTAGAATGGGTATACCTATATACCATCCTGCAATTGGTTTAAACTTATCCTTTTACACCAAACTTCACCAAAAAGGACTCCCCTATCCGTCTATGATAAACAGAATCCTTAAAAATTTAGTAGCTCCCCTAAGTTCTTCTAATCTTCCTGAAAAGACCGGTATAAACATAGTACTTTATACCCAAGACGATAAAGACTTATATAACGGAAAAACATTATTTCTAAACTTCGCCCTTTCTGCAGTTAAAGAATATGCTAAGACAAAAGATTTAAATAAATTTGGAGCTCAAATAATAGCTTTCTTAGAAACTGAAAAATTAGAATATAAAAATGGAGTTTTTTCCTCTAAAAATTATGACTTCGAATGGATCTTAAAATTATAGAGGTAGGAATCTATGTATCACGAGGTAAAATCAAATTTCGTCTATCTAATACATCCATTGCCAGGAATACTTATAACAAGTATTGGAAAAAATAACAATCCAAATGTAATGTCGGCTTCATGGATAACCCCTATAAGCATAAATCCTCCTCTTATTAGTATAAGCTTAAGACCTGAAAGATATACCTACGAACTAATTAAAGAAACAGGAGATTTTGCAATAAATATACCAGATTACTCATTAAGAAAAGCGGTATTTATTTGTGGAAGATACTCGGGAAGAAAGATAAACAAATTCAAAAAATCAAATCTTACGCCTATACCCGCAAAGAAAATAAGATCTCCTATAGTTAAAGAGTGTTTAGCTCATATTGAATGTACCCTTGAGAGAATCATTGATCTTCCTGCGGATCATCATATTATAATTGGCAGAGTACAGTATGCTCAAGCCCACGAAGAATTTTTCAAAAATACCTACATTCCTGAAAAATTTAAACCCCTTTTATATTTTGGAAAGTACATTTATGGGACTATAGACACTTATGAACATATTAAAACTGAGGAGTTTTGAAATGAAGACTGCAAGGTTTACAACTTTAATCCTCCTACTCCTCCTTTTAGTAATAAGCTTATCGTATGCTATATCTTATGAAGAGATTTTGGAAAGGATGTCATCTTTCTACAGGAATCTTCAAAGTTTTTACTGTATCCTCGAAGTCTATAATAAAGCTGGAAATACTGAAGAAAACGTAACCTATGAATACTACTTTCAAAAACCAGATAAATTAAGACTGGAAGTCCTTGAAGGAAAAGACAAAGGAACCACCATTGTGTACCAAAACAATAGAATAAGATATAAAAAAGGAGGAGTTTTAAGCTTTATACCTTTATCTCTAAACATAGACGACCCCATTGTGCTTTCTATAAGAAAGGGAAGAATAAATGAGCTAACTTTTGACTACATTCTTGACATACTGAGTAAATATAAGCCCAAATCTATAAAAGAGGTAAGTATATTTGGATACAATTGTTATGTTATTGAAATTGGGGAAAGCAAAGATCGCTTATATAATTATTCCATGCAGAGAATATATGTAGAAAAGAATACCTTCGTCCCAATTCAATTGGAGCAATACGAAAATATAAATGGACAAAACGAATTAGTCCATAAAAGAATATATAGAAACTTTAAAATAAACTTACCTATAGATGAGAAAATTTTTAACATATAAAAAATGAGTATAGAAGTTAGATTAGAAAACATCACAAAAACTTTTAAAACAAAAAATGAAATCTTATATGCTCTTAAAAATATAAACTTTAAAATACCCCCTGGCAAAACCATATCCATATTAGGGCCTTCAGGATGTGGTAAGACTACCCTTTTAAAGATAATTGCAGGTTTAGAAAGACCCGATGAAGGAAAAATATTTTTTAATAATGAAGACGTAACAGAACTTTCTCCTTATGAAAGAAAAATTGGCATGGTTTTTCAGAACTATGCCCTTTATCCCCACTATAAAGCAAGAGGAAATTTAGCTTTTCCTTTCTGGATTAAAAAAACCCCTGAAAAAGAGATTGATGAAAAAATAAAGGAAACAGCAAAAATTCTTGGTGTAGGATTTGAATATCTATTAGACAAAAAACCTAAGGAGCTTTCTGGAGGAGAGCAACAAAGAGTTGCCATAGGGCGATGCATAATAAGAAATCCATCAATTATGCTCTTTGATGAACCTCTCTCTAATCTTGACGCAAAACTTAGGGTTATTACAAGAGCTCAACTAAAAAGGCTTCTTGTAATGTTTAATACAACCTCTGTGTATGTAACCCATGACCAGACCGAGGCAATAAGTATAGGAGATCTCATAGGAATCATGAATAATGGAGAAATAATTCAAATAGGGACCTATGATGAAATAGCAAATAATCCACAAAATGCCTTTGTAGCATCTTTTTTTGGAAAACCTTCCATGAATTTGATAGAAGTAAAAGTAATTAACTCTCAGATTATATGGAGAAACAAGGGTATACCCTTAGAAAAACCAATAGAAGATGGAGAATATCTTTTAGGATTTCATGGGAGGGATGTACTAATAAATCCCGATGGAGATATTAAAGGCGAGATATATTTTATTGATGGTACTCCGGCAGATCCTTCTAAAATATTACACATACAATTAGAAGATAACACTTCCATAAAAATTGAGATTAAATCAGGAGAAATATACCGTTGTGGAGAAAATATATCTTTCTCTCTACCAAAGAGGATTTATCTTTTTAAAAAAAGTACAGGTGAGAGAGTAGTATAAAGGAGGTTAAATCTATGAGAAAAAGAATTATCTTTTTAGGAATTTTACTTCTTGTTTTAATTTCTCCAATTTTCTCTTGGTCAGCTCACAGAGAAATGACAGAGCTCATATTGAAAGATTATCCATGGCTTGGAAAATATAATAAAATAAAAGTTACACCGTATACCTATAACGATCCTTCGCCCTATAATCCAGCCTATACCATACCTTATAGGGGAGAAAAAATAGGAGATACCATAGATGCTATAACAATTATTACAAGATATGTAATAGAACCAGACAATGGTATGGATGATAACATCAACTTAAATTCCATGCAAAAACTCACAGGAGGAAGCTCAGGATGGAGACACCAATACTACATTGCCCTTGGAGGAGCATTAAAACTGGGGGAAGCTCCAAAAAGGATAATACATTTCTGGAACTTAGCAAAGGAAGCTTTTCAAAAGAAAGATTATTATTGGGGATTTAGATTCTTTGCCTACAGTCTCCATTATCTCCAAGACCTAACTCAACCCTTTCATGCCTATCCTATGCCCCTTGGAAATGTAATTAAAAATATCTTTAATCTTGATAAAGTAATTGCTCAAGGAGAAAATCACCACTATACCCTTGAAGATTACCAAGAATATCAAATCTTAAATCAAAATCCCTTATATATTGATACCTTAAAGAAAGCAAAACCCTATAAAATAGAAAATCCTGAGGAAGCAGGAATTAAAGCAGCATGGACAGCAAGAAATGATGCAGGAAAATTATTTGAAATTCAATCAAAGTATTTTCCGGGCATTAACAACACTAAAAATTATAAGGCTCCAAAAGAATTGTTTAAAGGAAATAATTCTACTCTTAAAGAAGAATATGATAAAATTATTCTTCGTAATTTAGAAAATTTTGCAGGATATACTAAAGGATATTTGGAATTCTTGAAAGAATTTTTAGAAAAAATAGAAGATGGGAAGTAGAATATGAAAAGAATATTGATAGTAGTTTTTATAATCATAGCACTAGCTTTAACTATTTTCTATAAATTAAACAATACTCTTTCCGTAAAAGTAGAAAGAGTTAACCGAAAAAATTTGAATTTAACCATTAACTTAAGTGGTAATCTTTCCTTTCTAAGGAAAATAGAGATTTATCCAAAGGTCTCAGGAACCGTTAGAGAAGTAAGAGTAAAACCAGGAGATAAGGTGAAAAAAGGAGAAGTTTTAGCAATAATAGATGCAGAAGATCTAAAAAAACAAATAGAACAGATTAAAAATATAATTGAACTTGCTAAAATCAGCAGTGCCTTTAGTACCTTTAATCCCCAATCAGAAATTAAGATAAGTCAAGATCAGATAAAAACCTTGGAGTCATATTATGAATCTTTAAACAAACTGTATGAAGAAAGGATAATAAGATCTCCCATAAATGGGATTATTGCAAAGATCAATATTTCTCCATTAGAAACAGTACAGGCCTCTCAAAACAACTTAAATTTAAATAATCTTTTAGGAAACTTCGCAAATTTACTTAATATGTTTAACTTATCTTTGCCTCAAAATAATCCAGCTTTTATTGTAATTGACCCCACTTCATTGAATGCCATATTAAAAGTGGATGAAAATAATATTTTAAAGATTAAAGAGGGGCAAAAGGCGGTAGTTAATGTGGATGCCCTTGATCAAAACCCATGGGAAGGAAAAGTTGCCTCTATAAGCAAAATTCCATCTCTAAACAAAGATGGGACCTATTCATATGAAATCTATATCCCTCTTCCCCAATTGGGAGAAATGGTTGTGGAAGGAATGACCATTTCAGCCACCATAAATATCGGAGAAAAGAAGAATATTCTTACTATTCCCTTAAATGCCATAACCTTTAAGGAGGGAAAAACCTACGTATATCTATATGAAAATGGAAGAGCAAAAGAGAAAGAAATCATGATTGGAGATATGACCCTTGATGAGATTGAGATAAAAGAAGGACTAAGAGAGGGAGACCTTGTAATAATATCACCTATTGATAAGATCTCAAATAATATGAAAGTAAAAATAGAAAATAGCATAAAATGAAGACACAGCTTAAGGAAAACTTAAAATTAGCTCTTTATTCCTTGAAATCTAACAAGCTTAGGTCTTTTTTAACCATATTAGGAATAATCATTGGAGTATTTTCTGTGGTACTCCTCATATCTATAGGAGAGGGCGCTAAAAATCAAACTCTTCAAATAATAGAAAATCTTGGTAGTAATACCTTAATAATATTTCCATCGGCTTTGGAAACTGGAGGAACTTTCACTTCCATACAAATACAAAGGACAAGAAGAGGAATACCTCAGCTATTTAATTATAATGACCTATTATATCTAAGGGCTCTCTTTAAAAATGAATTATTAGTTTCTTCTTTAATATCCTCTTACTACAATGTTTACTACCAAATCTTTCCCCTTGAAGCTACTGTTCATGGTACTGATAATGATGGACTCTTAATAAACAGAGATTCCATAAGTGAGGGAAGATTTTTTACTTCCTATGAGCAAAATGCAAAAGAGAAAGTATGTATTGTAGGACCTAAGGTAGCAAAAAACATAGCCATTAATTACAAGGAAGCCATAAATAAAATAATAAAAATTGGAGATCACAACTTTCGAATAATAGGCGTCTTAAAAGAGAGAGGATATAATCAAAGCTTAGGAGATTTAGACTCAAGAATAATAATCCCCCTAACTACTGCTTTGATGTTAAAAGGTGACCAAATTTTGAATTTCCTTATCGTACAAGTCAGAGATAGCAAAAACATAGAAATATATAGACAAAAATTGATATTTGTCCTAAAGCAAAGAAGAGGAAAATTAAATTTTGTCATTGCAAAGCAAGAAGATTTACTCTCTGCTATGAACGATATATTAAACATATTGACTTTAACCCTTGCTGGAATAGCAGCTATCTCCCTTATTGTGGGAGGAATAGGTATCATGAATATAATGCTGGTTTCTGTAACGGAAAGATATAAAGAGATAGGAATTAGAAAAGCAATTGGAGCGAAGAAGAAAGATATTCTTATACAATTTTTAACCGAATCTGGATTTTTAGGAATGATTGGTGGAACCCTTGGAATAGGCCTATCTATCATCACAGGAGAAATACTATCCAGATTTGAGGTACCTTATAATCTCTCTTACTCAACCCTAATTTTAGGCTTTCTATTTTCCCTTTTTATTGGGCTCATCTTTGGAGTTTTACCTGCCATGAGAGCAGCAAATTTAGATCCCATTCAAGCTTTGCGCTCAGAGTAAAATTTTTTATTTTTTAAAATTTCTTTTTTCAATATATTGATTTTTTATTTTAAATTTTATAAACTTATTCATAGAAATTTTAAAGGAGGAAGGGAATGCCACATCCATTACCAAGATGTCCTATATGCGGTAATGAAATGGTAATTAAAAAGCTTGAATGCCCTAATTGTAAAATTACCATAGAGGGTGAATTTTGGGTAAACCGCTTAGCAAGTCTTCCTCAAGAAGAGCTTGAATTCTTAGAATTGTTCTTAAAAACCCGAGGAAATGTTAAGGAAATGGAAAGAATTTTAAAGCTTTCCTATCCTACGGTAAGAAGTAAATTAGATAGTATTCTCAAGAAACTTGGACTTCTTTCTGAGGAAGAGGAAGAACCTAAGGATAAAGTAAAATGGATTATAAACAAACTTGAAAGAGGAGAAATAACTGTACAGGATGCTCTGAAAATTTTAGAGGAGGGAGAAGATGTTTAATAAGATATTTTGGAGTGTTGTATTAATAATTTTAGGGCTATCTCTTTTAGCGAACAATTTTGATATCCCTTTACTGAAGGATTTATGGAAATTATGGCCCCTAATTTTTGTGTATATTGGTCTAAAGTTGATATTCCCTAAAAAAAGGAGGAGTTTAAGGATGAAAGAAGAGAGATATAAAATTTTAAAACTTGTAGAAGAAGGAAGAATAAAAGCTGACGAAGCAGAAGAACTAATAAAAACATTGGAGGAAACTAGTAAAAAGGAGAAAAGATATTTAAGAGTAAACGTTATTGAAAATGGTAAGAATATTGTAAATATAAATGTACCTCTTTCCTTATTAAAGTGGGGATTAAAGTTTGCTAACACCTATGCTGAAAAGTATGGAGAAAAAGTAGAAATATCTCCTGAAGAGATAGAAAACCTCGTTAATGACCCTGATTTTAGAGGAAAACTTGTAGATATAAATACTCCTGAAGATAACGTACAAGTTATAATTGAGATTGTATAATTACAATCTTATAAGTTTGAGATTTCCCCATACACCAAGATGTTTACCATAAACTATTACTACCTGTATTACTTCGGGAAACCTTTGGGCAAATTCAAGAGCAACTTCTATATCTTTATCAGTTTTAATCATATTTCCAAGGGTTGTTGCTAAGGCATCTGAAAAAATTGCTGAAGGAGACACAATCATTACCGCATCAGCCACTCCAAAACTTAAGGAAGGACCAACCGTTCCTGACGATGTACATACTCCAAAGGTTGTTCCAGGAGGAATTAAAACACCTATTTTGTTACTCCAAGGTGATTCACCAGCAAATATAGCTACTTTTCTCTCTCTCTTTGTAGAGATGAATATATCTCCACCGTTTTCCACAATAATTTCGTCAGAATAATTCAAAAGCTCTTTTCCTATGTACTCTGCTATAGCTCCAGCCACCGAAGCCATAGGACCAACTCCTGCCTTTTCTGACCAAAAACTCATTTCCTTTACTATCTCAGGAGCGTTATCTTTGGGTTTATAAGGAGTCAAGGTTAATTTAAATACTGGATCTTTTAAAATATAGTCTTCAATCTGTCTTCTATAAAATATTAAAAGTTTTTCTGCCTCTTTTCTTAGATCTTTTTTAGCAAGAATGTATAGATCACTCTCTTGTACCTTTACCTGAAAAGACACAAGGTCAGGAGCTCTCATATATTTTCTATAGGTTCTCTCTATATACTTATCCGATGACATTTCCACAATTGAAAATGGGGGATAAAGTAAAAACCATCTCCCCCATTTTATTTCATCAAGTCTTAATTTTATACAAAAATTTTCATCTCCATAGCATTATATGGACAAATCTCTATACATACTCCGCATGCGGTACACTTTTGAGAATCAAAACCAACCATCAATGTCTTCTCATTTCTATACAAGGCCTTTGTCGGACAATAACTTACACAATACCCACAATGGACACACTTTTCTTCAAGCCATATCACATCCTTAGACAAGGGCTGTATAGATACTCCAAGATCTTTTAAATACTCTATACCCTTTAAAAAATTATCGTCTTCTCCTGATATTTCCAAAACCATAACCCCTTCTGCATCAGGAGTAATGGTGGCTTTCAATATATTAAAATCAAGATCAAACTTCTTCACCAAGTTTACAATTATGGGTTTATCTGCAAGCTCTTTAGGAAAGTGTAAGACAATCCTTTCAGTTCTCATCTCTTCTCCACCTCCTCCAATATCTCTTTCCCGCTAAAGGGTTTAAATTTGATTCCTGACTCAACTCCAGGAATTGGGGCAGATGGAGAAGTAAGTAAGAATTTACCTTCTTTAATCCATTCTTTAAGAATTTCAGCAATTCTTCTTGCCTTAAAATAGCTAGAAAGAGGACTTGTAGGAACTTTTTTGCCAAACAATTCTATTTCTCCACTTCTCAATTCCTTATAGGTTACATAAGCTATAACGTCCGATTCTCTATTAGGATAGGCTGTAGCATAATCCACTACAGGGGCTAATATATCCTCATCACTTACAGAAGTGTAAAAAGCAATTTCCTCATTTAAAATAGGAATAGGAACTCCAATTCCCACTGCAAGAGACACGCCATATCCCTTCATGCTAACGCCTCTAAGCCATTCACTACTCATTTGTTTCAAATCTCCTATTACTGCAAGAGTTCCTGCGCCCCCCTTTGGTATTCCTCTTTCCGTTCTCTCTACATTCGGATTATGTTGAGTCCCATGCCAAGCTACGTATCCTATTCCTCCTCCAAGAAATATTCTTGTGCCTATTCCTATGGTTTTATAGTAAGGATCATTTAATAGGGGAGAGAGTTGTCCTGCACTGCTATAATTAGCATTCCCAAAGCGGGGCTTCAGCATTCCTAGGTAGGTATATATAGTCTTATCTGATGAATTTACAGCTACATTATAGTTTTGATAAGCGTTTCTTATATTAAAAAGCACTGCTTCATTCAAATCATGTATAGTTATATATGCATCAAGAAATTTTCTTGGGTAACAATCAGTGCCATAAGCTTGAGCGGTGATTCTTATTTCTTTTCCTGAAACAAGATCCTCTATTACATGTCCACCACCATACTCAAAATCACCAGGATAATATTTATTTCTGGGATCATCATCGGGAAGAGCATTTGCTCCAAGGAAAAGATCCACTGCTGCGTATGCTGCATAAGCTGGAACACCATTTAAATAAACCCTTCCTCCACCAAGTTTTATTTTTGGTTTTGTATGTCCTATGTTAAAATATATTCCCGATGAACACATAATACCAAAAGTTCCCGTTGTTACCACATCAACTTCCTTTGCAGCTTTTTCTACTCCTTTTTCTCTCACAATATCAATCATCTCTTCGGCAGTAACCACCACTGCCTTACCCTGGCGGATCTTCTCATTTATTTCCTCAATTGTCTTTGCCATTCTCTATACCTCCCTTTTTCGAATTTTGATATGTTTGCTTCTATATGAACCGCCCTTTTCGGGCAAGGCATGATCCATAACAATTTCATCACCTCCTCAAAACCATAAAATTTATCAGATATAATACCAAAATCGTCGGAGTTTTTCAATAACTACTCAAAAATTTTTAGCAGCTTGCATAAATGCATCAATATTCTCAAGAGGGGTCCCCACAGGAATATCACATCCAGAACTTAATATAAAATTCTCCACATCTTTCATCCTTTCCAGGAGTTTCCAAGTTCTCTCATACACCATCTCAGGACTTCCCTGCAAAAACACCCCTACAGGATCCAAATTACCTATCAAATTTACCTTCGAAGGAACAATCTCAGATGCCCATTTTAAATCCACAGCACTATCAAGACTTAATCCCCAAGCGCCACTTTTACCCATATCCTCAATCAAGTGTTTAGTATTCCCACATATATGATAAATAAGAGGTCTCTTAATCTCTGAGGAAAGATATTTGAAATATTTCATTGAGAACTCTTTAAAAAGCTGAGGAGAAAGAATTACCGCTGTAGGTTCTAGGACTGCAACTACATCTATTCCTGTCTCAAAAAGGACCTTAGCATATTCTAAAATCACCTTTGTAGTAAATTCCACAACCTCTTTAACAAACTCTGGCTCCTCTAATACATTAATCCCTAAATCATTTACACCCATAAGCTCTCCAGCAAGAGTAAAGGGACCAATAACATATCCTCCTTTAATTCTATCAAACTCCTTTACCATCATCTCACAGACTTTTATAAAAACTTTCATTCTTCCAGAAATACCATTCCATTTTCTTTTTAACTCAGCTAAAGCCTCCCTATCTTTTATAGGATGTTCTCTTACTGATGGATTCTCATTTTCTGGAAAATCAATTTTTAATCCTAAAGCTTCTGCTTCCACAGTAAGATCCATAAAGGGAAAGATTCCATCAGGATTAAATCTCTCTAAAATTTTATAAAGGGTTTTAAATTGAATGGAGGGATCAATTAAATTTTGCTTAAGAGTAGTACCTGTAAGTTTAATTCCTGGAGCTCCTAAAAGAGGAATTACAAGTCTCTTCTTTTCAGAAATCATCATGTTCTAACCCCACCCTATAAATTTCACAAATAACTCTTGAAACTCAGAGGATAACGATAAATCTATATATTTAACTTTTTTAATTATCTCCTCTGCTTCTTCTATTAACTCCTTATTAAGAAGCAATATCTCTGCGCCCATTAAAGCTGTATTCCCTGAAATAACAAATTTTTTAATTTCAATAGGAGGTAAAAGCCCTACTTTAATAGCATTCTCTAAATTAATGTAATTTCCAAAGGTTCCTGCCACATATATTCTATCGAGATCTTCATAGGTAATATCAGCTTTATTAAGTAATACCTCTATTCCAGCCCTTATAGCAGACTTTGCCAATTGAAACTCTCTTATATCTTTTTGGGTTATCCTCACCTTTCCTACGTTAAACTCATTTTTTCTCATTCTTCCTGTTTTATCTAATACCTCTAAATCCAGCATTACCGCTATAGCATCTACCAAACCCGAACCCGTTATACCTTTTTCCTCTGTACCCCCAATGACACTATACTTTACCTTACCGTCCTCAATCCACACATGATCTATAGCACCACTTACTGCTATCATTCCCTGAGATATATTTCCTCCCTCAAAAGCAGGACCTGCTGCAGTAGCGCAGGAAAATAATTTGTTATCATGCTTCAATACTATTTCCCCATTAGTTCCTATGTCTATAAGGAGACTATTTTCAGGTTTACGATGCATACCTAAAGCTAAAATTCCTGATACAATATCCCCACCTATATAGCCAGAAATAAGAGGAAAAGTGTAAATTTTTGCATTTTTAATGCTTTTAAAAAGGTCTTTAGAAGAAATTAGAAAACTCTTCTTAAAGACTGGAGTAAAGGGGAAAACCCCAATACTTGAAGGATCTACTCCAAGAAAAATATGTGTCATTATAGAATTACCAACTATAGAACCAACATAAACATCATTAACACTTATATCCTTCTCCTTGCAAAGACTACCTATCATATCCTCAAGTTTAGAAATGAGCAGATCCCATAAAACAAAAAGCCCATGAGGATCACTCATTACATAATTAATTCGTGAAAGAACATCAGCTCCATAAGAAACCTGAGGATTAATCTCCATCTTAACTCCTACTCTTTTACCTGTGGTAATATCTAAAAGAGAAACAACCAAAGTTGTAGTTCCGATATCTATAGCAAATCCATAAATTTTTTCTAAATCTTTCTCCCTCAAATCTATGACCTCATTATCCAACACTACTATGGTCCCTTCCAAGTATCCATCCTTTAAAAAGCTTGGTAATCTTCTAACTATTTCTAAATTTCTTACGACATATTTCCTTTTTTCTATATACTCTATATAAGAGATATCTATATCTTTAGAATCTATTTTATTCCGGAATCTCTCTAAGTTTACTAAGGGATTTAAAGAAGTTTTATATTCTATCTCTTTAGAAAAATTGAAAGTACTAATCTCTTCTAAAACTTCTATCTCTAAGTCCTCTTCAATAGTTAGGTGACAAGCAAGCCTAATATTATTTTTAATCTCTTCCTCTGAAAGAAGTCTCTTCTCTTCCTCAGTCAAAGTTAAACTATTGCCCTTCAAAACCCTTACTTTACACTTTCCACACCATCCTGCCCCATTACATATGGAAGGTACACTTACATTGTTATCCCTCAACACCCTGAGGAGATTTTCTCCCTTTTCTGAGTAAATTAATTTATCTTTGCCTATCCTAATTTTATACATTTATCCTAAACCCATAAGCTGATTTACAAGATCCACTGCAGATGGAGCATCAGGAGCATAACCATCAGCACCTATCTCCTTGGCAAAGCTTTCTGTTACAGGAGCTCCCCCTACAATTACTTTAACCTTCCTCCTCACCCCTTCTTTTTCAAGAACATCTATGGTCACTTTCATATAAGGCATAGTTGTAGTAAGTAAAGCAGACATACCTACTATATCAGGATTATACTCTCTTATAGCCTCCACAAATTTTTCAGGGGGAACATCAATTCCAAGATCAATAACCTCATATCCAGCTCCTTCTAGCATCATAGATACTAAATTCTTTCCTATATCATGTAAATCACCTTTAACCGTCCCAATTACTACTTTCCCTTTTATAATACCAGAATTTTTAGCAATTAAAGGTTTTAATATATCCATTCCTGCTTGCATTAATCTAGCTGCAACTAAAACTTCAGGTACAAATATTTCATTATTTTTAAATCTCTCCCCAATAACACTCATTCCTGCAAGAAGTCCATTATTTATAATTTCCTCAGGATTTAAGCCCTTTTCCAAAGCCTTACTTACAAGTTCTTGAACCTTTTTTCTATTTCCCGCTATAACAGCATTGGCAATCTCCTCTAAATCTACCATTTAATTTTTACACCTCCTAAAAAAACGTTTTTCTATTTTGACGATATTATAACATATCATCTTACTTAAAAAGTTAAGCTAAAAACCTATCTTCTTTTTGCAGTACTCTCTCTTATTACCAATTTCGTTGGTAATTTTATATGCTGTATTGGCATATTAGGATTTTTCAATCTTTCAATTAAAATTTCAGCAGCTTTTGCCCCCATCTCATAAAAAGGTTGAGAAACCGTAGTTAAAGCAGGTATCGTCAAATTTGCCAGGGTATCATCAAAGCCTATTACGGAAACATCCTCCGGGATCCTATAGCCCCTTCTTATCAATATCTTCATAACCTGGATTGCCATAAAATCACTGAAGGTAAAGATTGCAGTTGGGGGATCAGGTAATGAAAAAAGTTCATTTATTGCTTTCTCTTCGTCAACTTTGTCGTAAAATATTTTTAAAAGATTATCATCAAAGGGAATTCCAGCATCTTCAAGAGCCTTTTTATACCCTTCAATTCTTTCTTGAACAATTATACTTTCAGGGTTTATAGTTATGTGAGCAATCCGCTTATGTCCCAACTCTACAAAATGCATCACTGCCTCATAGCTTCCTTTAACATTGTCCGCATAAACCACATCATGCTCTGGAAGTCTTGGATGTTCAAGAATAACAAGAGGTATATTTTTCTTCTGAGCTATCTTACTCACTTCCTCGTTAGAAAGAGCTCCAGCAATTATGCCATCCACCCTTCTTTCCAGCATTATATTCATATATCTTACTTCTCTTAAAGTTTTCCCATCGGTGTTACATAGAAACAAAGTGTAGCCATTTTGTCTTGCCACATCTTCTATACCTCTTGCCATATTAGGAAAAACAGGGTTTGCAATATCTAAAACAAAAAATGCAATAGCCTCCGTCTTTTGTTTTGCAAGACTTCGAGCTATAGCATTGGGCTTATAATCAAGAGCCTTTACTGCCTCAAGAACTCTCCTTCTTGTCTCTTCACTTATCTTTATTCCGGGAGTATTATTAAGCACAAAAGAGACTGTAGATCTTGAAACTCCTGCAAGCCTTGCCACATCCCAACTGGTGGGTGCTTTTTTCTTCTTTGTCATAGATCCTCCCTCCGCTTTGAGAAATAATTACTTACTAACACAAGTTATTTTTAAGAATTTTACACTCTTTTTGATAATATTTTCAAGCTTTTTATATTGTATAATTAATTAGAATCCAGAGATAAAGGAGAAGAGTATGAGAAAAAAAATATTTCTATTTATAACTTTAGCCCTTCTTATTATATCTACCTCTGCTCAAAGTATAAAAGTTGGAAATCTACTATTAGAGAATAAGTTTGATCTTTTAAAAAGTTCTTATAAAGAAGATGCTTACTCAAATGCCATAATTAGTATATACTACCTCCTTGAAGATAATGCTTCTCAAGCATGGAAACATTGGAAAAAATCCATAGAAATAAACCCAAATTCTCTCTGGCATGAAGTAATAGGACTTTTAGGTTATGATCTTTGGGATAGTCTTCCCATATATAAAGAAATAGTATCTTTATTAGATGGAAGAGAATTTAATAACTCTTATTTAGAATATTTATATTGGAAAGCTCTTCTTTCTCAAAATCTTATTTCTAAAGCAGAAAAGTACTCTGAGGAAAAAGGCTTTATAAAAGATTTCATTTTTATAGGCCCCTTTGAAAACATAGGGAATTCTGGACTTTACAAAGAATATCCTCCCGAGAAGGAGATAAAACTTGAAAAGACATATCAAGGGAAAAATGGACTTGATATAAGATGGTTTTCCCCTGAAGAAAGTAAAAGTGCATATATAAGCCTCTATAATTTAATTTATCCAAATCAATGGTCTACTTCTTATGCTCTCTGTTATTTTTATATACCTCAAAATCAAGAGATATACATAAGAATAGGAACTACAAGTTCTTATAAACTCTTCTTAGATGATTGCCATATATATGAAATAGAAACCCAAAGAAGAGCAATTTGGGACCAAGAAATATATAGAATTCCTCTATCTTCAGGCTGGCATAAACTTTTGTTAAAATTTTGCAATCAAGAAGGAGATTTTGGCTTCTTTTTAAGAATAACAGATTCTAAAGGAAATAAAATATCAGGACTAAAAACTTCAGTGAAACCTCAAAATTATAGAAAAACCCAAATATATTTTGAAAGAATTCTACCTGAAAAAGAGCTTATAAAAGAGAGTGACTCTTCTGAAATCTTTTATACCTTTTATGGATTTTTACTCTCTGAAAAAGGGGTTTCGGAAGAGGCAGAAGAGTACCTTAAAAGAGCAGAGAAAATAAAAAAGGATTCTGAAGTTATAAAGTTTATTCTCGGAAAATTCTACTTAGGCTCTCAAGATGTAGAAACAGGAAGAAAATACCTTCTTGATTCTTATTCCCTCTCAAAAAATCTGAAAATGAATCTTTATTACCTATCCCTCTATGAATTAGAGCATGGAAGATATGAGGAAGCACTGAAAAACTTAGAAAAAGAAGATATACCCGAAAATTCTTTTCTTTTGAGAAGTCTACTTATAAGACTCTTTAATGCTCTCTCCTGGACTAAAGAGGTAGAAAATCAAATAAGTATTTTTGAGAAGGGTTATAAAACGAGTCAAGAAGCTTACTTTTTAAAAGGTAAAATGTATGAAAAAAGAAATATGCCCTTCAAAGCCATAGAAAACTACTTAACCGCCCTATCTATGAATTGGGAAAACTGGGAAGTATTTTATAGTCTCTTCTATCTTGCTAGAGATCTACACAGATATGACATAATAGAAAACTTAGCCAAAAATCTAATAGAAAAAGATCCTACGGATATATGGGCATACATTCAACTCATAAGAATATATCTCTCTCAAGAGAAAATAGAAGAGGCTCAAAGATTAATAGAAAAAACGAAAAAGATAACTTACTTATATCCAGAAATTTTTATCTATGAAGCAGAAATACATCACTTGAAAGATGAAAAAGAGCTTGCTATAGAATCCTATGAAAAAGCTATAGAAATTGATCCATCTTATAAGGGAATAAGAGAATATCTAAACTATCTGAGAAGTGAGCAAATTAAGATTCCGGATATCTCAGAATATCTATCAAAGGACATTCCAAAAGAATTTTTAGACTTTCCCGCCATATATCTATTAGATTGGCAAGAAAGAACGATGCATAAAGATGGATCTTTTACCGTAGTTTTCCACAAAATAATAAAAATTCTAAAAGATGAAGCAAAAGACAGATATGGAGAGATAACTATAAATTATGATTCAAGCTTTGAAGATGTAAGAATATTAAGAGCAAGAACCATAAAACCCGATGGAAAGGAATTAGAGGCAACCTCCATACAGGACTTTTCGGTAGCATCCGATTATCCCCTTTATACTGATCAAAGACAAATTATTATCTCTATGCCAGCAGTAGAAAAAGGAGCCATTCTTGAGTGTTTCTATGTAATTGATGAATATACACGAAGTATATTCGGAAAAAACTTTCAAGATATATTCTTCTTCCAAAATGAAGTTCCAACTCTAAGGAGTATATATATCTTGAAGATACCATCTACCATAGATTTTAAATATAAAGTATACAATGGTAAAGTTGATCCAGAGGTAAACCAGAATAAAGATTATAAAATATTCACATGGAAGATGGAGAACGTTCCAGGCATCACAGAAGAACCCTATATGCCAGACCTTGCTAAATTGGTGCCTCAATTATGGATAACCACTTTTAGAAGTTGGGAGGATCTTGCAGATTGGTACTACTCTCTTGCCTACCCTCAGATCAGAAGTAATAAGGAAATAAAAGAAAAGGTAAAAGAACTTGTTTTGGGTGCAAAAATGGAAGAAGAAAAAATAAAAGCCATCTATTACTTTGTAACCAATCAAATAAGATACGTGGGATTAGAATATGGAATAAGAGGAATCATGCCCCATAGTGCTCCTGAGATATTTAAAGCTAAATATGGAGATTGTAAGGATAAAGCAGTATTACTTCTTACTATGTTAAAGGAGGCAGGAATAAAAGCTTATTACACTTTAGTCTCTACCCGATATTCATCGCCTTTGAAAAAGGAACTTCCAGGATTTCAATTTGATCATGCTATAGTTGCACTCCCCTATAAAAATTCCTATCTCTTTTTAGATGGAACTGCAGAAGACACTCCCTTTGGAGAAGTTCCAGGCATGGATCAAGGAGCAGATGCTATGATCATCATAGATGGAAAACCAATTCTTACCACAATCCCTATGAGTAAACCAGAGAACAACTTAAGAAAATATAACACAAAAATTAACATTGAAGAGAAGAATTTGGTAGCAGAAACTCAGATAACTCTTACAGGATATTTTGCAAACTCTTATCGGTACTATCTTAAGACTATGACTACATTACAAAAAGAAAACTTCTTATCAAGACTCTTGAATTACTATATTCCCAATTCTAAGTTGACGGATTGGGATGTCCAAAATATAGGTAACTTAGAAGAACCATTAATAATTAAATTAAAATTTGAGAATCCATATATTACATCTTATAAAAAAGAAATAAACCTATTAAACATGTTCCCCTTTTCCAGTATAAAGTCTGCAGAAGAGATAACAAGAGAAGAAAGAAATTACGATATAGAATACTATTTACCTTATCAAGAGATAGAAGAAATAAGCATAAACATTCCTCAGGGAATAAACATAGATACGACAATCAAAAGTGTAACAAAAGAAAATAAATGGATAAAATATTCCGTGGAAATTGAAGAAAAGAATAATATCCTATCCCTAAAAAGGGTCTTCACTCAAAAAGAAATATTAATTCCTGCTCAAGATTTTAAAGAATACAAAAAAGATATGGAAGAAATAATAAACTATGACAAAGGCATGCTTCTTATAAATATAAATTAACTTTCTGGTACTTTACACTGCTTAATAACAATTCTATAATATTTAACTTCTCTTAGCAGGATAAACTTACTCTCCAGAAACCTCAGAAGTTTTCCTTCAGGATCTTCTACTCCTTCATTTGCAATTATTACCCAGAACTTTTCACCCTGAGACAAATTAAACAATTTACTCTCTAATTGAGAAATACTTAGAGTCTCATAATTTATTTTTCCTCTATTATAGTATTCAAAAGGTCTCCACATATAAGGAGCAAAAATAAAGACTTTCTCGCTTGCCACATTCTCATGTATATATCTCACAGCTTCTCTCCATGGACGATTTAAATTAGCAAGATTGCTATAATAATAATTTAAAGACAGAAAATATACTCCAAGAATTCCAATAAGAAGAAGTAATATCAATGAATAATACTTAAATCTTCTGATACCTCTACTAAGAAGAATTAAGTATCCAGGTATGAATATAGAAATGTATCTCGCACTAAAGAAACTTTTCCCTAAGGAAAGAAATAGTAAAAGTAAAATAGGAACAAAAAGATACAAAATCAAGAGAAAAAGCTCCCTTTTCTTATCCCAAGGAGGCAACAATCCAATAATAGAAAGAAAAATGAATACAATTGCAATAAGAGCTTTATTCCTAAAAACTGATCTTCCAGCTCCAAGGTTTACTTCTAAAAAGGTATAGGCAAGACTAATCAAAGAAACTTTTTGGGCACCCTGATAAACTTCTGGAGTCCTGCTTTGAATAATCACATATAACCATGGAGAGATAAAAATCAAAATTATAAATTGAGCAATAACCCATCTCTTTAAAAGTTTTTTATTTTTAAAGCTTGTAGTAATAACATAAAGATTTTCAACAAGTACTACAAAAGCTGAGAAAATATGGGTATAAAGCATAAGGACGTTAGCGATAGTTATAAAGAAAAGATTCTTAGTTTTATCTATTCCTTTAACAAGATAATAGACAGAAAAAAGTACAAGAAAAATCACCATAGGATACATTCTTGCTTCTTGAGCAAAATATATATGAAAAGGAGAAAGAGCAAAAAGGATACTAGAAATAAGCCCTGTAGCTTTATCAAAAAGCTTCGAAGCAAGTTTATATATCATAAAGATACATGAAATTCCAAAAATCCCCCAAAAAGAGTAATCAAGTAAGCCCATACATCAGTTTTATAAATACTCTTTTTAATTTCCTCTAGGTACATGGCAAAAATTCCCCAAATAGCAGGCAAGGCAGTATTTAGAAGAAATATCAAAAAGGAAACATTAAACGACCCATTAGAAGGAATAGAAAATTTATTCAAAAGTAAGATAGCAGTGCCCTCTCTTAATCCAAGCCCTGCAATGGTCATAGGAACTAAATTTACAAGCATCACAAGAGGATATCCGTAAAGAAAAGCAAAGAAATTATCAATATCAAAAGCCTTACCTAAAAAATATCCCTCAAAAACAACAAGAAAATAAGCCACAAAAGTAATAAGAAGATTAACTATAAAGATTTTTCTCTCAATAGCCTTTAAACCATTAACAAGTTGAGGATAACTTCTTAAGAAGAGTCATACCAATGAGATAGCTATCCACGGATTTAGAAAAACTTACATCCTCAAGAGATTTTAGTAGTAAATGCCACTTATAAATTTTCAAAATCGTAAAAGCCAAGCTTAACAAAAAAGTAGGAATAAAATAGATAAACTTAACTCCTTGTAAAATCTCTATCAAGGAAGGAAAGGAAACTCTTTTAAAGATTACTAAGAAAACAAGAAAAGTTAATCCTAACTTAATCAGATTTATAATCAAATTCCTCATTCCCCTCCTCATCAAATACCCTCCTAATTATCACTTTCTTAGAACCTACTTCAATTTCATGAAAATACTTATTCAAATCTCCTATCTCAAAATATCGAGAAGACGGTATGAAAATATAAGAGTTCTCCACCCCACAAAATACTTTATTTATGTTTTCTGACGAAAGAATTAGATCTTCCATTTCAATTTTTTCATTTACTACTTTTATAGTCCTAAAAAATCTTATTCCTAAAGATTTTTGCTTCGTAATTAATATGCCTCTCAAGAATTTTTTCACCAGCTTGTTTATAAACTCAAATCTTCCCAGTAAAAGTTGAAAAACTCTTAAAGAAATGCCTTTAATAATGCTCATTTTGTAAAAAGAAATTAGCTTCATTTCTCTTGAAACCTTAAATCCACCATCCTTAATTATCTTTTCCTCAGAAGAATTTAACCAAGAAGAAGTATAGATTTTGTTTTTAGTTTTTAAAATAATCCCACTATCTTTAAAAGAACTGCCATTTTTGAAATTAACCTTTAAGACTCCACCCTTTTTGAAATTTGAAACAAGATAAAAACTGCTATTAGAGAAAATCCATATTCCACTTTCCTCAAAATATTTGTCTACATGACCTCTTTCTTCAACCTCTAAATCCTCTCTAAGATATAAAGATGCTTGAAGATAAGTATAACCAATATAAGCAATGTATCTATCATCTAAATTATATGGTCCTATGGTTTTTTTCTCAAAAAGGGCTCTTCTCAAATTGAAAGCTATATATCCAGCTTTCCTATTCCATGGAGCTATAAATTTATTCCAGAAGGAATTATATGTTTAGTATTTCTTGAGCCATATTCCCCACCAAAGCTCCCGTCAGGATGGGAAAAATAATATAAAAAATCTATAGCTTTAGTTAGCATTTCTTTTGCAAGATCCCAATTAGACTTTTCGTAAACCTTAGCAAGGTAGTCTATGGTAAGAGATAAATAACCTATATCAGGTCCTCCATACTCGGGAAACCATCCTTCTTCCTTCTGTAATTTAGAGAGATCATTTAGTCTTTTATAAGCCAAATCCCTATATTTACTCTCCGAGGTGAGCAAATAGCAATTATATATAGCAAGAATAGCACCTGCTTCTTGATTGCAAGCAGTATAGTCTACATTTTTAGAAAGAAAATCCACCGCCTTTTTAATACATCTTAAAGAATTGTCAAAATTTGCTATCTTTTCCTTTAAAAGAAGTAAAACCTCTGAAATAGCACAAGTAGAAAAAGCAGTTGCTACAAAACTACCCTCATAAGGATACCATTCATCAAAAGATCCATTTTTCCTCTGGATTTTGCACCAAAAATTAACTCCCCCGTTAATAAATTTCAAAATATCCTCTGAGTTATAATAAGGATTATTATCGTAATTCAAAAGATATAGCAAAGCCAAAGTCAAAGTCGCCTCTTGAAATCTGGCACAGGAAAAGTCAGAAATATTATAATGCCAATAGTTTCTATCAAAAGAACCAAAAGTAGGACTTATAGGGTTCTTATCTAAAAGTCCAAGAAGCCTTGGAATCTCATCAATGATGACCTTAAAATATACATTACTCAAAACCAATCTCCTCTGAAATCAGATATTCCTTTTTTCTTCCATGAGTAACATTATTTATCATCTCTCCAAGAAGACCTATAGATAAAAATTGAACTCCTAAAATCATTAAAAGTACTCCAAAAAGAAGTAGCGGTCTATTTCCTATGAGAACACCAGTAGTATATTTGTATATGGTGAGTCCCAAGTTTATGAGAAACCCTAAAAAGAAAAATATTAATCCAACACCACCAAAAAAGTGCATAGGACACCTCAAAAATCTTTTAAGAAACACTACCGTAAATAGGTCTAAAAATCCCTTTATTAATCTTTCCCATCCATATTTTGACTTTCCATAAACCCTCGGATGATGTTCTACTACTACCTTACCAACTTTGAATCCTTTACTATGAGAAAGAGCAGGAATATATCTGTAAAGTTCCCCATATACCTCAAGATTTCTTATAACCTCATTTCTATAGGCTTTAAATCCACAATTAAAGTCATGAATATTTACACCTGTAAGCCAAGCAGTAATTTTATTAAATATCTTTGAAGGAAGTCTTTTACTCAAAGGATCTTTTCTATTTTTTTCCAGCCAGAAACCACATCATACCCATTGTTAATCAAGTCAATAAATTTGGGAATTTCTTTTGGATCATCCTGAAAATCAGCATCCATAGTTATAACAATATTTTCCCTTGCCTTTTCAAACCCACAAGAAAGAGCTGCAGCTTTTCCAAAGTTTTTTCTAAATTTCACAACCTTAACCCTTGAATCCCTCTGAGATAGCTTTTTCATAATATCAAAAGACTGATCAGTGCTTCCATCATCAATAAAAATAATTTCAAAAGTAAGATTTAACCCTTCTAATACTTCTGTGATTCTTTCATATAAGGCTTCTAAAGTGACTTCTTCGTCTTTGACTGGTATCACTAAAGAAACATCCAAACTCTTCATGATAATATTTTTATCAAACATATAAGTGACGGTCAATAACTTTTACTTGACAAAATTCACTTCAACCTCCTTAACCCCATTTATTTTTGATAACTTCTCAACAATCTCCTCTTTGATATGCTCCTTAAAAGGATCTTCCTCACCTAATAATAGCTCAATAATAACTTTTCCTTTCTCTGTAATTTTTAAAAAATTTAAAAGTTTCAAAGTTACTATATCTACAGCCAAGCTGGGATATAAAACATTGGATAAAACATTGACTACCTCTTCTTTACTCAGTTTTCCTTCAGTTTTTTCTCCCAAATAATTTCTAATTGCTGCTTTAAGACCATCTATTGCAAGAACTGAACAGTGTAATTTTACAGGAGGAAGCCCTCCTAAAGCATCTACCACATCCTTCCAAGTAAGTTTTAAAGCTTCTTCAATAGTTTTCCCCTTTACCATCTCCGTCATCATAGAACCTGTAGCTATATTTGAGGCACAACCAAAAGACTGAAACTTTATGTCAGTTATGACTTTTGTATTGGGATCAACCTTTATATAAACTACAATTTGATCCCCACAAGCAGGACCTCCTTCTATAGCATATCCATCAGGATCTTCTATGACTCCTACATTTCTGGGGTTTTTAAAATGTTCCAATACTATATCCGTATATCTCAACATTTTAATCCCTCTTTTTATTTTTCCGACTATTTTAGTATAATTTTTATAATACTTTTTTGTATCTTAGTCAATTCTTTATAAAAAAGGAGGTAAATTAAATGAAAAGAGAAGTATATTTAGACTATGCAGCTACAACTCCCTTAAGAAAAGAAGTATATGAAGCAATGAAACCATTCTTAAAGGAAAAATTCGGAAATCCATCCAGTATTCACCATTTTGGAAGAGAAACAAGAACTGCCATTGAGGAAGCAAGAGAAAAAATAGCAAAAGCCATAGGGGCAAAATCTGACGAAATAATTTTTACCAGCGGAGGAACAGAATCAAACAATATGGCTATCAAGGGGGTTGCTTTTGCTTTATCAACCAAAGGAAAACATATAATCACAAGTAAAGTTGAGCATCATGCAGTATTAGAACCATGCCATTTTCTTGAAAAATTAGGGTTTGAAATAACTTATCTTCCTGTCGACAGAGAGGGCTTTGTGGATCCAGATGATCTTAAAAAAGCTTTAAGAAAAGATACCATATTGATATCTATAATGCATGCCAATAACGAAATAGGAACTATTGAACCCATCCAAGAACTTTCAAAGATTGCTAAAGAATATGATATCTACTTTCATACCGATGCGGTACAGACCGTAGGACATATACCTGTAAATGTGGATGAATTAGGGGTGGACCTTCTTTCCATTTCTGCCCACAAATTTTATGGTCCCAAAGGAGTAGGAGCCTTATACATAAGAAAAGGCACAAAAATTCATCCATTAATTCATGGAGGATCACAAGAAAACAATAAGAGAGCTGGAACAGAAAACGTAGCAGGAATTATAGGTATGGGAAAAGCTATAGAGTTAGCAATTCTGGAAATGGATAAAGAGATAGAAAGATTAACAGAGCTTAGAGATTATTTCATAAGAGAGGTAGAAAAAAGGATTTCAGATGTTTATTTAAATGGTCCCAGATCAAATCGACTTCCTAATAATATAAACTTTAGTTTTGCTTATGTAGAGGGAGAATCTATTCTTCTTCATTTAGATTTAGAGGGGGTTGAGGTCTCTACAGGATCTGCATGCAGTTCCAGTTCCTTAGAACCATCCCATGTTCTTTCTGCAATTAATGTACCTATTGAACTTGCCCATGGCTCCATAAGATTTACCCTCGGATTATATACCACCAAAGAGGATCTTAATTATACCCTTGATGTCTTGGAAAGAATCATAGAAAAATTAAGAACTATCTCCCCATATAAGCAAGAGTGGAAGATAAATAAGAAAAGTTAAGATTTTTATGATAAAATTTTTAAGAAAACCTATTTAAAGGAGGAAGCGTTGAAAAAGATAGGCATTATAGGAACAGGATACATAGGTCTGGTAATAGTGCTTGGTCTTGCTGATTTTGGAAACCAAGTAATATGTCTTGATATAGACGACGAAAAGATTGAGCAGTTGAGAAAAGGTATTTCTCCAATTAAAGAAAAGGACATAGATGAACTGTTAAGAAGAAATATAGAAAAAAATAGGATAAAATTCACTAAAGATATTCAAGAACTTATCTCAAATTCAGAAATAATTTTTATATGTGTAAATACTCCCCCAAAAGAAGACGGAAGTGTAGATTTATCTCAAGTAATATCGGTTTCTGAAAGCCTTGCCAAGAATTTAAAAGATAAAAAAATAATAGCTATTAAAAGCACTATTCCGATAGGAACCTTGGAAAAAATAAATCAGATATTTGAAAACTATGGAAAAAAGAAAAATCAAGACTTTGAGATAGCCTTTATCCCTGAATTTTTGAGAGAAGGAAATGCAGTATATGATTTTTATAATCCATCTCGGATAGTTATAGGAGCAGAAAACCCTGAAATCATAGAAGAGTTAAAAAAACTTTTCTCTCCTTTAAACGCACCCTTTATTATAACATCACCTAATGCAGCTATACTAATAAAATACGCATCTAATGCCTTTCTTGCCATGAGAATATCTTTCATAAATGAGATTGCAAATATCGCAGAAAGATTCGGAATTGATATACAGGAAGTGATAGAAGGAATGAAGTATGACAAAAGAATAGGCAAGGATTACTTACAGCCTGGAATTGGCTTTGGAGGACCATGCTTAGGAAAAGATCTCATGGGACTTATCAAAATGGCAGAAAAACAAGGTTATCAACCTAATTTACTTATAAGTATTCTTGAAAAGAATGAACATCAAATAAGACAAACTATTTATAAGATTAAGTCTTTCTTAGGAGAATTTTTGGACGGACAAATTATAGGAGTATTAGGACTCACGTTTAAACCTGATACAAATGATGTAAGAAATTCTTTAGCTTTAAGGATTACAAAAATGCTTAAAAATGATGGGGCAAAAATCAAAGCCTCTGATCCCTTAGGAATGGAAGAGGCAAAAAAAGAAATTAATGATGTTGAATACTGTGATAATCCCTATGATGTAGCTCAAGATTCTAATTGTCTTGTTATCCTCACGGGATGGAAAGAATTTAAAGAATTGGATTTTTTAAAAATAAAGAGGGTGATGAAAGCTCCCATAATAATTGACGGTGTAAATCTACTTGATCCCCAAATTATTAAAAATATGGGATTTATATACAAAGGGGTGGGAAGGCAATAATGGAAGAGAGAATAAAAGCACGGCTTAGGAAGCATGATTTTACTTTAAAACTTGTAGAAGAATATTTGATTTCTGATATTAAAAAAGCAGCTGAGATAATCATAGAAAAATACAAAAAAGGTAAAAAAGTACTTATTTTTGGAAATGGCGGAAGTGCAGCTGATGCTCAGCATATAGTTGCGGAACTTGTAGGAAGGTTCTTAAAAGAAAGAAAGGGAATTCCTGCCATTGCTCTCACTACAAATTCCTCAAATATAACCTCCATTTCTAATGATTATAGTTTTGATGAAGTGTTTGAAAGACAAGTTGAGGCTCTATTAGAGGAAGAGGATGTAGTTATTGGGATAAGTACCTCAGGAAACTCTCCCAACGTAGTAAAAGCACTTAAAAAGGCAAAGGAGCTTAAAGGGGTAACTATAGCCCTTTCAGGAAGAGATGGGGGAGAAATGATTAAGTATGCTGACATATCTATTACTGTACCTTTTCATATGACCCCTCATGTCCAAGAAGCTCACATAACCATAGGACATATCCTATGTGATCTAATAGAGGAGAAACTATTTCCCTCCAAGAATCGTGCTATCTTTCTTGATAGAGATGGAACTATTAATGAAGATAAAGGATATGTTTATAAAACAGAGGACTTAGTAATTTTGCCCCATGTTATAGAAGGCTTAAAATTATTACAAAAAAGATTTCTTATCATCGTAGTAACTAATCAATCAGGGGTAGAGAGGGGATATTATACCATAGAGGATGTAGATAAATTTCACAGACATTTATACTACACTTTAGCAAAGGAGAAAGTATACATAGACGACTTTTATTACTGCCCCTATCTTGAGGGAGAGTGCAGAAAGCCAAATCCAGGAATGCTGATTCAAGCAGCAAAGGACTGGAATATAGATTTAGAAAAATCTTATATGATTGGAGATAAAATTACCGATGTAGAGGCAGGTAAAAAGGCTGGATGTAAAACTATAATTATAGGAAAAGAAAATTCTCTTGCAGATTTCTCGGCAAAAAATTTATTGGAGGCAGCCCAATGGATATTAGAGAAAGACTTATAAGAATAATTAATTCTTGGAAAGGGAAAAAAATTGCAGTAATTGGGGACATAATGATTGACGAATATATAATAGGGAAAATAGAAAGAATCTCTCCAGAAGCTCCTGTGCCTGTTCTTGAGATTGAAGAAGAAAAATATGTACTTGGGGGTGCAGGAAATGTGGCTAATAACATAAAAGCCCTTGGAGGAGAACCTTTGCTTTTTGGAGTAGTGGGAGAAGACATAGGAGCAGAAAAGATATTAAACCTCCTAAATCAAAGGGAAATAAAAAATTTTCTTGTGAAAGATAAAGAAAGACCTACTACTACTAAGACAAGACTCATTGCTCTGAGCCAGCAAGTAGTAAGAATGGATAAAGAAAAAAGAAATCCCATAAAAGAAGAGATAGAGATGCTTTTATTAGAAAAAATAAAGGAAAACATTGAAAAAATAGATATATTTCTCCTGTCAGATTATGCAAAAGGAGTACTAACTTATTCCTTTACTAAGAAAATTATTGAGCTTGCCAAAACCTATGGAAAAAAAATACTTGTAGATCCTAAAGGAAAAGACTTTACAAAATATAAAGGAGCAAGCTATATCACTCCTAATGAAAAAGAGGCAAAAATTGCTACAGATATGGAAGAAAATTTTGACATTATAATTTGTGCCCAAAAACTCTTGGAGTTAATAGAAGGAGAAGGTGTAATTATTACTCGAGGAGAAAAGGGCATGTTTCTTTACTTAAAAGATTCCTATTATTTTATCCCTGCCCTTAAAGCAGAGGTCAGAGACGTTACGGGAGCTGGAGATACTGTAATATCCGCCCTGACCTTGGCAATATCTTCTGATGCAAATCCTCTTGAAGCTGCTCTTATATCTAACTTTGCTGGTAGCGTAGTGGTAAGAAAATTAGGAACCAGCACCCTATCTCCTGAAGAAATCATTCAAGTAATTCCTCAAAAAATAAACATAGACAAAAATTATGTGGAGTTCTGAAAGGAAAATTAAAACAAAAGAAGAAATATGTAACATAGCTGAGAGGTTTAGAGAAGAAGGAAAGACTATTGTTTTTACTAACGGATGCTTTGAAATACTACACCCAGGTCACATTACGCTTCTTGAAAAAGCAAAAAGCTTTGGAGATATCTTAATAGTTGGTATCAACAGTGATGAATCGGTAAAAAAAATCAAAGGAGAAAAGAAGCTTATATTTGATGAGAAAAGTAGATTAAAAATAATATCTGCCTTAGAATGTGTTGACTATACAGTCCTTTTTAATGAGGAAACTCCTGAAAATATAATAAGTATCATAAAACCTCACATTCATGTAAAGGGAGGAGATTACAAAGAAGAAGATCTTCCTGAAGCAAAAATTGTAAAAAGTTATGGAGGCAAAATTATAATAGTTCCACTTATAGAAGGTTTTTCAACTACCCAGATAATAAATAAGATTTTAGCTCTTTACAAAGATCATTAATTTTTCCCATACCAAATCCACGGGTATTTTCATACAATCTAAAGATTCGCAAACCCTTTTTCTTTTATCCCAAAGACAAGGCTCACAAGGAAGATCAATCTTTGCCACTTGATAAATGGGATCTATAGGCAAGATCTCAGCAGGATTTGTAGGACCAAAAAGAGCCACAATAGGTTTTTTGAGAGCAACACCAAGATGAAGAGGAGCAGAGTCTAAACAAACCATGACTTTTGAATAATATATCCATCCTAAGAATTCCTCTAAGGACTTGGGAGAAACAAATTTGCCATCAGGAACTTTTTCCTTTAATTCCCTTATACTATCTTCTTCATCGGGTCCATAAATAATCACATAATCTATATTGTGCTCTTTCAATCTCTTTATTAACTCTACCCAATTTTCCTCAGACCATCTTCTATCTATACCCCTTTTAATACTCATCTTACTTACACCAGGATGCAAAAGCGTATATTCAAAAGGCTTCAATCCATATTCTCTAATTCTCCTTTCGACCTCCTCTTTTATACCTTCTGAAAGTTCTATTTCAGGATTAGCATAAGAAGCATCTTTAAAGATTGCCTCCACAAGCCTGAAATGAACCCTTGCCATATATTCATTTCTCTTTGAAGAAGCCTTATGAGTATACAAAAAGCTCAAAGGATTCTCTTTATATCCTGCCCTTATAGGTGCTCCTACAAGATACATAAAAATAGGTATAAAGAGGGACTTTCCCGTAGAAATTGAGATATCATAATTTTCTCTATGAAGTTTTGTTAAAAGATACACTGTATCTTTTAATGAAAAATTTTCCTTAGGATTAAATTCTATTACATCCATTTTCAAAAGATCATAAATTTTTCTACCTCTTCTCTCTGTAATTATAGTTATTTTAGGATTAAGCTTTTCTTTAAGAGCTTTTATCACAGGAAGAAAAAGTATTTGATCACCTAATCCTCCTAAGTTAAAAAGCAGTATTTTCGATTCCTTTTTATCTTTATATAAATTCACAAGTATACTAACAGAAAACCAAAAAATAATTTGAGGATAAGGTCTATACCAAATAGTGTCTACAAAACCATGGAAAATGGGAGCAACAACTGATGATAATGAAGTTATCCCAATTAACTTTTGTTCCATATCCCATGAATCATACCTTTTAATAAACCTACTAAAGAGATAATATAGCATCAGAAGAAATACTATAAGAGCAAATATTCCTCCTTCGATTCCTATTTCCATAAAAAGATTGTAAGATGCAAGAGCAGTAAATTTAGGCTCCATATAAAAGGCATAAACTCTCCTAAAAACATCATTTCCAAGCCCAATTCCTGTTAAGAAAAAGTCCTTAAATATCTTAAAAGATCTTTCCCATATAACTATCCTTGTAGCATTAGAGGAATGTCCCCAAAGGGTAAAAATTGAGAATATCCTTTTTTGAAGATAAGAAGATTTTAAGAAAATTCCCACTCCTAAGAATACTAAAGCTATAATGAAGGTTAATAAAATTTTCCTCTGTCTCCTATTTGCAAATCCCCAAATCATATGAATAACGAAATAAAAATACAAAATCAAAGAAACAAAGAAGCCAAAATAGGCTCCTCTTGAATAAGTCCAAATTATAGAAAGGAAAGAAAGTAAACTTGCAAGAAGAGGAATACTTTTGAATCTAAAAATAAAGATGGAAGAAAGGATAAAAGGAAAAATGCCAATTAAATATCCTCCAAGAAGATTTGGATTTTGAAGGGTCCCATAAACCCTTGTTACATTCTCACCAACAAACTCCACATCTTCCCAACCTGCAAGAGGGGGAACTTTTATTATCCACTGATAAAGACAATATAGGGACAATAAAAAGGTAGAAAAAAGTATAGCAAAAATAGCTCTTTTAACCTTCTCTTTATTTTTAAATACATCTCTGAAGACTAAGAATATTCCAAAATAAACACAGAATTTTAAATAACCCTTTATGGCAGGCATCAAATAGGGGGAAAAGAACGTAGCCACAAGATTTATCAACATGAATAAAATATAAAGTAAAGTAAAAGTATCAAGACTTTCAAAAAATTTTCTATCCTTAGCCAAAAAGGTATCAACAACCCATAAAATAAAAGCTATAAAAATTCCAACAGCAATCTTTCCTGAGGATAAAAAAGGAAGCAAAAAAAGGAAAATGTAAAGATAATATTCTAAAACCAGATGAAAGAAAGGAAAAAAGAAGGATGTAGAAATAATAGGCTCAAGCTTGGTTTTTATCTTATCTTCTAATAAATTTAGAACCTTAAATATTAAACTCTCTTTCCAAACCTGCATTAACCTATCCATAAATTAATACCTTAATGCAGAGATAACTCCATTTACATCAAGTTTATAGCTCTCAATACTAATAGGCATACCTACCTTTACTTTTACTCCAAGAACCACACCATCCTCAGTAATATACCCTTTTGAAGTAAAAGTTATAAGCATATCCACGTTAAAAGGATTGTTAACATCTTCTATGAAAGTATAAGTACCATTAAAATTAGGAATAAGCATTTTTTTCTCATAAATTTTTACATCTTTAACAGTAACCCAAGCAAAAGGTTGATTTTTAATTCTTATAAAGGCTTTATCACCTGGCTTTATAACCTCTTTATCATTAAGAGGCAAATTTCTCACTATCATATCTATTTCTATTTCTTTCTCAACCCCCTGAACCCTTGCAAGAGGAGTTTTACCCTCTCTTACTAAGAAAAAACCAAGAATTCCAAGTAGAATAACAAGAAACACTACAACATCAAAAACGTTTATTTTTAACCTCATACTTTTCTACCTCTCCTTCCTAAAATATATCCATTAAACAAGAAAAATTATATCACAAAAAATTTTCTCTTATATCTTTAAAGAAATTTTAATTTGTGATATAATTTAATTAACACGAGTTAGGTAAGGAGGTGAAAGAGAGGAAATAACATAAAAATCATATCTCTTTAAATTTTAAAATTAAAAATTAAAGGGGGTAAAGTTTTATGAAAAAAGTTTTAATTTTAGTGCTCTTACTAATGGTGGTTTTCTCTCTTTCTAAAGCTGCTGTGCCCGGAAAAATCACCATATGGACTTCAGAAGCACAAGTAAAAGGACTAAGAGAGTTTGTAAAAAACTTTAGCACCAAATATGGCATTCCAGTAGAAGTTAGCGAAGTAAGTTTCAGTGACATAAAGCCAAAATTTATTACATCAGCTCCTACAGGAGAGGGACCAGATATAATTGTTGGAGCCCACGATTGGATTGGAGAATTAGCAGTTAACGGATTACTCCTTCCTATCGATTTCCTACCCAAGAGTATCTTAGATCAATTTACACCTGTCACTCTACAAGCTATGTCCTATGGTGGAAAACTATATGGTATCCCCTACTCTATGGAAGCAGTAGCCTTAATATACAACAAAAACTTAGTTCCTAACCCTCCAACCACCTATGAGTCATTAGTAAGAACAGCTAAGAATCTTACAAAAGGAGGAATCTATGGATTCCTCTATGATTACAACAATTTCTACTTCAGCTTTCCATTCTTTTCTGCTTTAGGTGGTTATGTATTCAAAGAAACACCTAATGGGCTCGATCCATTAGATATCGGGCTTGCCAATGAAGGAGCCATAAAAGGAGTAGAAAAACTTGTGAATTTATTTAAAGAAGGTATCTTAAAACAAGGTGTAGATTACCAAACCACTACAAGTTTGTTCTCAGAAGGAAAATTGGGTATGATGATAAATGGTCCATGGGAGATTGATAATATTAAAAAGGCAAATATTAACTATGGTGTTGCCAAACTTCCCAAGATAGATGGAAAACCCATGAGACCTTTTGTAGGAGTACAAGGCTTTATGATAAACTCAAGATCACCCAATATTGCTATTTTAAAAACCTTTGCCCTTGAAGTTCTCGCCACAAAAGAATTAGAACTTAAATTATTCGAGACTGATCCCAGAATCCTTGCAAGAAAAGACGCATATAAAGTGGTTTCTTCAAATCCTGATATAAAAGCCTTTGGAGCCAGCGCAGCTGACGGGATTCCTATGCCGAATATTCCTGAAATGGGTCCTGTATGGAGCTATATGGGAGATACTCTAACTTTGATCACATCTGGGAAGAAAGCTCCTGATGTAGCTCTTAAGGAAGCTGTAGCACAAATTAAGGATGCTATCTTAAAGGCAAGAAAGTAAAAAATTAGGGGGAGAGAGCAGAAACTCTCTCCCCCTTTGAAAAAGGAGGGAATGTATGAACCTTCTTATGCCTTTTCTTCCCATAATATATGCTGGAATTATAGTAGCAATTGGAACATTTTTCAGCTATATTCTAAGCATAATTGCAGGCTTTGTTTGGGGTTTAATTTTCTTTCTCGTAGTATTTTTATTTGCTCTCTTAATTGTTCATCCTAAAAGCTATCCCTGGAGATACATAGTACCATCTTTCTTACTCATGTTTATGTTCATGATTTATCCTATAATATATACAATCCAGATCGCTTTTACAAACTATGGAACAGGTCATATTCTTACAAAAACCCAAGTAATAGAACAGTTGGAAAAGGAAACTTTCTTGCCAGAAAATACTCAGAACTTTGAGTATGAGATCTATAAGGCAAAAACTGGGGAAATATTACTCCTTTTTCGAGATAAAAGCAAAAATATCTACAAGATTGAAGATAAAAAACTTATCAAAATAGGAGAAGGAGATTTTCCTAAGGAGTATTCTAACTACAAAATTGTTCCTCAAACTCAAAAATATGGAGAAATCTCAAAACTACAAAATATCAAAATAGAACTTGAGAATGATACCTTTTTACAAATGTCAGACTTAAACACATTTTCCATTTATAGACAAAGATATAAGTATATATCAACAGAAGATGTTTTAATAGACAATCTCACAGGAGAAAAACTAATTCCTAAGAATGGATTTTTTGTAAGACCTAATGGGCAAGAAATTTTGCCAGGTTTTGTCACAAATGTGGGGATAGAGAATTTTATAAGACTTTTTAAGGATGAAAGGGTTTCAAAACCATTTTTAAGAGTTTTTATCTGGAACGTATTATGGGCAACTTTGACTACCTTTATTAACTTTGCCTTTGGACTCTTTTTAGCCCTACTTATGAATGACAAAAACTTAGAATTTAAAGGTATATATCGTACCCTTCTCATAGTACCATGGGCTATTCCTTCTTTTATTTCTTTACTTATTTGGGTTGGTCTTTTGAATACAGAGGTAGGAGTAGTAAACAGAATACTTCTTTCTATTTTTGGGGTAAAAATACCATGGTTTTTGGAGACTAAGTGGGCAAGACTTGCTCTCTTTGTAGTTAACCTTTGGTTAGGATATCCTTATGCTATGACCGTATGTCTTGGATCTCTTCAAAGTATTCCTGAAGAGTTATATGAAGCTGCAAAAGTAGATGGAGCAAGTTATTTCCAACAACTTAAAACCATAACCCTACCCTTATTACTTACTGCCATTGGACCACTTATTGTTGGTACTTTTGCCTTCAATTTTAATAATTTTAATGTGATATATCTTCTTACAGGTGGAAAACCCCCTATGGCTGATATATCATCGGTAGCAGGTACAACTGATATCTTAATCTCCTATACTTATAAACTTGCCTTTGAAGGAGGAAGAGGGCAAGATTACGGACTTGCAGCCACCATATCCATAATTGTATTTCTAATTGTCGCATTGTTAAGTCTTCTAAACTTCTGGATCTCTGGAATGTTTAAAAAAGAGGTGAGATATGAATGAAAAAAAATAATTTTTTAAACCATATTCCTAAACACTTACTCATATGGATCATCTTAGTGTTTACATTTTTTCCAGTAGCATGGACTGTATCAGCCTCATTAAGAGCTGGTGGTGGGCTTGTAGGTCAAAAACTAATTCCTGAGGTTTTAACCTTAGAGCACTATTCAAATCTAAAAGCTATAGGATTTTTTAATTGGATTAAAAATTCCCTAATAGTATCCTTAACTACTGCCATTCTTACAGTTTTTTTTGTATCTCTTGCAGCATATGCATTCTCAAGATTTAACTTTTGGGGTAAAAAATACTCCCTTCTTACTCTTCTTATCTTACAAATGTTCCCAGCAGTAATGGGAATGGTAGCAGTATATCTATTACTCTTTCATATTGGTAAATACATTCCTTTTTTAGGGTTGAATACTCTATCAGGATTAATAATGGTTTATCTTGGAGGAGGCGTACCCTATAACATATGGCTTATGAAGGGATTTTTTGACAGCATTCCTGACTCCTTAGAAGAGTCTGCTTTAATTGATGGAGCCACAAGATTCCAAGCCTACTATAAAATAATACTTCCCCTTGCTACTCCTGTTTTAGCGGTAGTAGCAATAAATTCCTTTATAGGAACATATTCTGACTTTCTATTAGCAAGTATTATTTTAAAGGATCCATCAAAATATACCTTTGCAGTTGGCTTAAGAAACTTTATATCAGGGATGTATGATGTAAGATGGGGAGATTTTGCTGCAGCCTCCATTGTTGGAGCCTTACCCATTGTGATATTATTTTTATCCCTTCAAAATCTTATAATCTCAGGTTTAACCCGTGGTGCTGTTAAAGAGTAAGGTAGGGAGATCCTACCTTACTCTTTAAAATATGCTATAATTAAACAAAAAAATTAAGAGGGTAAGGTATGAGAAAAGGAGTAATTCTTATAATAATATGGCTTTTATTCTTTAGCCTTTCTTTTGGAGAAACCACACCTCTTATAATTCAAGGAAAGGAAGTAAAAGGAGAAAATCTTGACGGTCTTATAGTATACATTCTTAAAGTTCAAAAAATAGAAGAACTTCCCTTATACTTGGATTTCAAATATCTCCCAGAAGGAATCTTCTATATGGTTAATTTATTTATATGGAATAAAACCGAAAAGGAGATATTACTTACCCACAATAATTTTAGTTTAATCGACGATGATGGAAGAAAAAATCCTGTAAGCACCTTTGCCTCCGTATATTATGCCTTAAGGGACTATAATGTCTTTTTTAAGAAATATATAAAACCTGGAGAGTTAATGGAAGGATATTTAATCTTTGAAATTAATAAATCAAATACTCCTTATAAATTAAACATTGTAGATATTCCTGAAAAAGGAAAAAGCTATACTGTCTCCCTCAATCTTTAGGGTTAAAAACTTTGAAAAAGCCCTTTTAAGAATTAGTATTCTTCCTATATCCTCGTAGGGAGTAAGAAGCTTCCTTAAAGAATTATCAACTAAAAAACTAAACCCATCAAATAAGTAGGAATTCTTAATAATTTCAAAAAAAGAGTAAAAGCTCTCTTTTTCTAACTTAATAATTCCACTATGATATTTCATAGCCAGCTCAAGATCTTTTATCTCCTTACCACAAAAGGAACAAAGAAATCTATAATCTTTTAAAATTACCTTACTACTTTCTTTACCACAAAAGAAGCATCTAAAATTATCCTCGGATATTAAATTATAAAAAGAAGGCTTTTCCTTCTTAATCCTTTTTCCAAAAGATCTTCTGATAAACCACAGATCCTCCTTGGAATAATTTTTTAAGAAGGATTCCAAGGCTTTATTAGACATATTCCCCTTGATTAAACTTTCTGGAATTTCATATCTTTCCTGCAAATTTTTTAATATGCTCTCCCTGTAAGATTTTGCAATTAAAGATGCCAATTTAGCTTCTAAAAATTTATCTTCCGACTCTGTGACAATAATAGTTTCAAAATTGTTTTCTCCCTTTATAATCTCCAAAAACCTTTGCAATCCCTCTCCTACTCCATAATCGTCAATTACGATTCTTACTTCTTTTCTATAAGGTAAATCAGTAATTAACTGCTTTATGAGTTTCATATAAGACAAGTCCAAGAGCTGGTTAATATTAAAACGATCAATTTCTCGAGGCTGAATAATATCAATAATATAATAAAACCCATCGGATATAAGATCCTCAAGTACCTTTAGTATCCTTGTCCAGTACTCAAAACCATGAGATTTTTTTGTATCAGGAGTTTTTAACTCGGAGGGTATCTGGGAGATAACGTCTTTTCTTATAAGAACTCCACAAGTTATAATTGGTCCAAATACTTCTCCCTTACCTACTTCGTCAAATCCTAAAACATAGTCTTTATTCAAATCATAGCTCTTACTAACAAGTTTATCTATTTCATCCCAAATATTTATGACCTTGGCTGAAGGAGTACTATACAACTTACCAGAAGTATAATATATAAAAGTGCTACCTCCTAATTTTATTCTCCATAATTCATAAGAATTTTTAATAGATTCCTCCACACCTCCCATTTTTATCAAATAACTTTTTATTTTCTCACTTTCATTAATATCTAACTTCCAACTTCTCCCATACAATTTTAATCTTCCTCAATCACAGGAATTCTTCTTATTTCAGGATCTGTAAAGATATCATATTCATCTGAATTTCGGGTAGAAAATTCTGAAACAATAGCGCCTTCATCTCCTGCTTGAAACCAATGGGGAGTGTTAGGGTAAAGAGTATATTGCTCCCCCGGATTCAGTTCTATCTCATGCCAAACAGTAAAATACTTTTTCTTTTCTTCGGGAACAATAGCTTTAGGATTCTCCGCAGGCTCGCCAGGAACATAAAGATAAACTTTTCCCCATCTACATCTAAAGGTTTCTTCCTTACCAAGATCTCCGCCGAAAGGAGGATGCCTATGTTCTGGACAAGTTTGTCTTGGAAATAGAATAAGTTCTTTAGCACAAACCCTCTCTGTACTCACATAGGTCAGAATTTGTAGGCCAAATACATCAATTTTCCCAAGTCCAAAATCAGCTACTTCAATTCTATTCTTCTCCTCATCAGTAATAACAATATGAGCCCTCTCTAGAAACTCAATAGCCCTCTTCTTTGCCCTTTCATATTCCGACCTCTTCATTTTCAAACCCTCCCCTATTCACTTTTTAAACAATCTCCTATAGAGAGAAATAAACTCTTTATCTAAATCCCTTGAGCTTTCCATCCTATTATACCTCACATATATATAAATCTCTCTTATTCTTCTTAAAACTTCAGAATCAAAAAGCTGAAAAGTCTTCTTATAGACATCTTGAGTAGTATCTGAAGGTTTTAGATCTACCCCAAGATTTTTACTCCTCATAAGATATTTCCTATAATACTCCCTCACTATCCCTAAATTTCTCCCTTCAAGAAACCTTCTTATTGCATTCCATGGGTTTATCTGAGAAAATAAAAATTCTCTCTCCTCTATATAATTCTCACCTTTTGTTTGAGAAGAAAATACCCTTCTTATTACCCACAAAATTATTAATATTATTACTCCTGTAACTAAAATATAAAAAGAAATCACAAGCAAGATATCAATTATTTCTGAATGAGACTCTCTCCTATCCCAAAGAAGTCTTAATAGTCTACTCAAATTAGGATCCATTCTAAAATCTCGAGTATTCAAACTTCCAATAAGTCCTCTTTTTGCCATAAAATTCAAAACTAAATAAAAGATCCAAGAAAGAATATAACCTATTACTATAAAAATTACTGCTATAACTGTGGTGAATAGAAAATAAACTATTGAAAAGATATTGCTAGTTATGAAAAATATTTTATCTCTAACCCCAGGAATACTCAAAAGAGCCGACAAAGAAATTACTCCAAAAGCATATCTTAGATTTAAAGAAACTAATTTCTTATCCTCAATCTTATGCTCCATATATCTTAAAGTTCTGAGAAGAAAAACACTAACCACAAAGTACACTAAAAGGGAGGGTAAAACTGTAAGCTCAAAATTCATAAACCTACTTGTAGAAAGATATCTCATAAAAAACGAGATTATAAAAATAATAATAGCTATAGGACTGGTTTTTCTATAATGATCTACCGCAAGACCATAGCTTACTGACTTTTGAGTTAAAAGCAGATATGTAGATATTAAGGAAATGAGTAGAATTAATATCTTTTCATATGTTCCCAAAGGTAAGAAGATAATTGAGATATAAGGAATTAATACAAAAAATCTTAATTTTTCCGAAAGAAAATTCTTTAATATATGGGCCATAAAAGAAAGAAAAATAAGAAGGGGAAAGAAATAAAAAGGAACAACTGGATTATACATTATAATAACCGCCGCCATAATTAGAGAAAATATAAAAGATATTCTGGTTATTAAATCAAGATATAGAAGCCACATTTTTCTCCCTTCTCAAGGAATATTTCAGTATCTTTGGCGAAAGAAAGCTAAGATTGTCATCATAATACGTTATTAATATCACTTTCGTTAAATCAGTATCAAGAGCAGAGATATATGGAATATATTCCCTTAAAAGATAGGGCGTAATTATTACATAGGTAGAGATCATGAAGTTATTATTCCTCATAAAAGCCTTTATCACTTCCTCAAAAGGAACATTAACATTATAAGAAAGCCTCCCTAAATATTCCAAGAAAAGTTGAAGATGAGCATCGCCCATACCTGGATAGACTGTATTCTCATCTCTTGAAAATCCATAGATTAAAGAGTTAGTAGTAAAACCAAAAGGAATCTTTCTTTCATGAAATATCTCCCCTACACTTCTCGCTACCGATATACATTCCTCAATACTTTTCTCATCCATTTTGATCCAGTAAGGTTTAGAGCATTCCACATTTAAAAATATCATGGCATTGTTCTCATAGGTAAAATCAAAATTTTTTACGAGAATCTTGTTATGTTTTAAAGAAAGAGGCCAATGAATGGTTTTGGCTGGCTCCCTTCCTGTATAATCCTTAACTCCGATAATCATGGTAGGATCTTCTATAATCCATCTCTTTACTGAAGTATCCCCATTAAAATTTCCATAGGGGATCAAATCTTTCTCAAGATCTTTTCTTTTAGGAAGAACTACTAAGTCTTGAACAAGAGAAATGGACTTAGTTTTTAAATTCAATCCTAAAAAATCTCCTCCACAAAGCTCTACATTTCCAAACACGTATCTTCCTCTTTTAGTACAAGTAGCAAGGTATTTTCTTTTTATTCTCTGATAAGGTAGAAGAAAAAAAGTCATAGTATGATATAAAAAGTCCTTTGTTCTCACCTTATTTACTTGAAATTTATACTCAATGACTGAGGGTAGTTCTTGAATAACCTGAAGAAACGTAACAGGTATAAGTTTTCTATTTTCAACCACTACTTCAATATATATATCTTCTGCTATTTCAGCAACTCTCTTCGAAAAATTTCTATTGAAGTATACCTTGTCAAGGATATATCTTTTTGATAATTCGTTTAACAAAATACCAATTAATATTAAAAAAAGTAAGAGATATACCATTTAAAATTCCTCTAATGGGACTTTAACATTGTCAACAATAATATTGATATTCTCATATATATCCTTAGTTCTGGATGCACCCATAGAGATTATCCTATGATTCAGTATAAAAGGAGCAAGGTACTTTATATCTTCAGGTATTACGTAATCTCTACCATTAAAGAGAGCATAAACTTGACTTGCCTTAAAAAGGGCAATACTCCCTCTAGGACTTACTCCTAGAAGAATAGTATCGGAATTTCGAGTATACTCTACTATGTCAAGAAGGTAATTCAGTACTTCTCTCGAGATTTTTACATTACTAAAATTATTTCTTAAATACTCTATTTCATCAAAATTTACTACACTTTCCACATCTTCAAGCATGTCCCTCTTTTTATTTCTATTTATAATTTCTATTTCCTCTTCTCTCGTGGGGTATCCAATCTTTATTCTCATAAAAAATCTATCCAGTTCTGCTTCAGGAAGAGGAAAAGTTCCGTAAGTTTCTACAGGATTTTGAGTTGCAAGCACCATGAAAGGATCAGGAAGCTTCCAAGTAACTCCATCTACAGTAACTTGCTTTTCTTCCATTGCTTCTAATAAACTACTTTGAGTCCTTGGAGTTGCCCTATTTATTTCATCAGCAAGAATAACATTAGCAAACAATGGTCCAGGCCTAAATTCAAATTCCCCTTTTTTCTGATTATAAAAATTAATCCCTGTAAGATCTGAAGGGAGAAGGTCTGGAGTAAACTGAATTCTCTTAAAACTTCCTCCAATAGTTTTAGCAAAAGCTTTTACCATAAGAGTCTTCCCAAGTCCAGGCACATCTTCTAATAAAACGTGTCCTCCACATATAAAAGATATTGCTATAAGCTCAATTATCTTTTCCTTCCCTACTATGGCCTTTGAAACGTTTTTCACCACTTTTTCCTTAAACTCTACATATCTATCAACATCCATGAAAAATCCTCCTAAACAACTTTTTGTTTTTTATTTTATCACTTTCCTAACTAATTTTTTATCCCTTTTCAAGTAAGGCAATATTCTCCACATGAAAAGTTTGAGGAAACATATCTACAGGCTGAATATTCACCAAATTATAACCAGCATCCACAAGAATATTCACATCCCTTGCTAAGGTTGAAGGATAACAAGAGATGTATATAATCTGCTTAACCTTAGCACGGATTATAGCCTCAAGAAGATTTTGATCACATCCCTTTCTTGGTGGATCCAACACTATAGCATCAGGAATCTTCCCATCCTCGATTAATCTAGGTATTACCTCTTCAGATCTTCCCCAAATAAACTCCACATTTTTAACCTTATTTATTCTCGCATTCTTCCAAGCATCTTCAATAGCTGATCTTTCTACTTCTATCCCATACACTTTTTCAGCTTTTTTAGAGAGAAAAAGAGAAATAGTTCCAATTCCACAATAAGCGTCAAAAACCAATTTACTATTAGGGGATAAATACTCTAAAGCCTTGTTATAAAGTTTTTCCGTTTGAATAGAATTTATCTGAAAAAAGGAAACAGGAGATATCTCAAATATAAATTCTCCAATTTTATCTCTTATTACCTCCTCTCCCCATATAAGTCTACTCTCTTCCCCAAAGATCTCATTTGTCCTTTTAGGATTGATATTTATATAAAAAGACTTTAAATTCTTAAGTCTATATCTATAAAATCTTGCAATCTTTTTGGCATTATCAATCATCCCTTTGGAAACAAGAACCACCATAAGATCATCAAAGGCAAAAGATCTTCTTACCACTACAAACCTCAAAAGTCCTGTGTGTTGAAGCTCATTATAAACTTCTATATGAAATTTTTTTATAGCTTCTTTTGTGGTTTCTATAACTTTATCCGCATCTTCATGTTGCACTATACAACCACTTATATCTACGATGTGATGAGTATTGGGCTTATAAAATCCTAAAACTACCTTTCCTCTTCTTTTTCCTACAGGAATTTTTGCCTTGTTTCTATATCTGTAAGGGTTTTCCATACCTATTACAGGATTTATCTCCTTTTCAATCTTTCCAATTCTTTTAAAAGCATCTTCTACAATCATTCTTTTTAATTCTAATTGATAACCATAATTAACATGCATTAAATGACATCCTCCACATTGATAAAATACATTACAAGCAGGTTCACATCTTTGAGGATCCTTTGTTATAAACTCCACAATTTTTCCAACAGCATAATCCCTTTTTGCTGTATGAATTTTGATTTTAACAACCTCTCCAGGAAGAGCATAATCTACAAACACTACAAAACTATTTATATAAGCAATCCCCTGTCCTTGAGAATTTATTTTCTCAATCTTTACTTGATATTCTTCTCCGACTTTAACCATATACCTTTATTCTATACCAAGCTCCTCTTTTACTTTTCTATAGGCTAATTTAGCAAGCCCCCCTGCCACATGAGTTTTTATCTCTTTCTTTTTTAACTCATCTTCAAGGACATCAAGAACTATATCAGGATCTGCTTTAAGAATATTCCTTACTGTTTGCTTTGTCAGTCCAAGAAACTCGGCTATCTCTGCTTCTGTCTTCATATACCTATCCCTCAATATTACTGCATAACAAGCCTCAATAAGGCTTGGAACCCAAGTAAGGTTTCTATAGAGAATTAATTTCCTTGGTCCACCCAGAATATCAAGAGTCTTTAAAAAGGTCTTCATAGCAAGACTATCGAGCTCATCTTCTTTTATAGGGATCTCATCACCACTAAGTATTGGCATCAGCCTTCACCCCCTTAGAAAGTTCCTTCAAAGATTGACCAATTCTCACTAAACCATTCCTGTCAATCTCAAGAAGATAGGTATCAGTACTATGTCCACACATCCTACAACCATCTATTCTAAAAAGTCTGACCAACTCTCCCATAGGTCTTTTATACATCCTCTCCATATACTGACTACTAATTAAAACCTTTGAAAGGACCATAGTTCCATCCACTATGTGAGATATGGCAAAACCTCCCGCTGCTTCGGCTGAAAATTCTTCTTGGCTAGATCTTTTTTGAGAAATAAATATAGCTGTTTGATACCATTTCTTCATAAAATTAAAAAGTTGCCGTACAATAATCCTTGCCATCATTTCCTTAGCCTCATAAAGTCCAGTTATAGAATCTATTACCGTATATTTTATCTTATACTTTTTTATGGCATGGGCAAGGGTTGCAAGAAGAGTGGGCACATCTTCCCTAAGTTTGGAGTAAGAAGCTGCATCAATAAACACAATATTCTCATCAATTACACTTTCTTCTACACCCATTGCAGCAGCTCTTGACTTCATAGATGTAGCCACAAAATGAGCTGGAGACTCTACTGTAATAAAGGCCACCGCATTTCCTAAAGAAGCTTGTTTTATTGCAAATTGCTCTCCCATAAGACTCTTACCTGTATCAGAAATTCCCGTCAGGTTGAATACGCTATACTGAGGAATTCCTCCTAAAGGTACAACTCTTGTTTTTCCTTTTTCAATTTTTGTTGTAAAAAAAAGATTATCAAGTCCTTCTATTCCAGTAGGAATACCTCTTATTTCTACAGCCCTATCACCTATGTCTTTCAAAGATAAAATTGCATCTTCTACTACCTCATACTGAGTCTGCTGATAACTTCTTTCCTCTTTTTCCATGCTCTCATCTCCCCTTTTTAAAGAGAAATTTATTAAAGTATATCAAAAATTTTAAATTAAAATATAAAACTTAAAGCCCCGGGAAGGGGGACCCGGGGCTCTGGGTTAGAAGGAGAGGCTGAGGTTATAGTGAGGAGAGGGAGAGAGAACTAAAAGAATCTATTACTTCCTTTATCAATTTCGCTGACTTATAAAGCTCTCTTTCTTCCTCTTCTGATAATTTCACTTGTAAAACCTTTTTCACCCCATTTCTTCCGACTATAGAGGGTAAACTTAAAGGTATATCTTTAAACCCAAAAATCTCCGGATGAACTATGGAGACAGGAAGAATCCTATTTTCATCTCGGGCTATTGCCTCTACTATGTTTACAAGGGCAAGTCCTATAGCATAGTAAGTTGCACCTTTATATTCAATTATTTTATAAGCAGAATTCCTTACCTCCTTTATTATCGCCTCTTTCACATTATCCTCAAAACATCTCTTACCACAAACAGGACAGAATTCCGAAAGAGAAATGCCACCAATATGAGTCAAACTCCAGGCTAAAACCGCAGTATCTCCATGTTCTCCTATTACATAAGCATTTACAGATCTGGGATCTACATCACAATGTCTTGAAAGAAGATAAGCAAACCTTGAGCTATCAAGAACAGTTCCCGAACCTATCACTTTATTCCTGGAGAAACCAGAGAACTTATAAGTAAAGTAAGTTAAAACGTCTACAGGATTGGTCACGATCAAGAATATTCCATTAAAACCACTCTGAACTATTTCTGGAATAAGACTCCTGTAAATATTGATATTCCTATCTAAAAGCTGCAACCTTGTTTCTCCTGGTTTTTGTTTAGCTCCAGCGGTGATAACTACCATGTCTGAATCCTTAGCTTCCTTCAAATCTCCTGCTCTTATTTCTACAGGCTTTGTAAAGTATATTCCATGAGCTAAATCTAAAGCCTCCCCTATCGCTCTTTTTTCATCTATATCATAAAGTACAATTTCTTCTATTAGACCTTTATGAATAAGGCTATAAGCGAAGGATGTTCCAACAGCACCTGCACCTACGATTAATACTTTTTTCATTTAAATCACCTACTCTTTTAGTATGAATTCTAAATATAATTAAATCAATACTATTCCAAAAAGTCAATTAAAGAAATATTAAGAAATTAAAAATCTCAACAAATCAAGGTTATTGAAAAATCCCATATAAAAGTGCTATATTCATAGATAAAAATTTATAATTTTAAAGAAGGTGAAGGAGTATGGATTTATTTGATAAGATAAAGAAAGTAGAATATTTACAAGAAGCAAGGATAGCCATTGACCAAGGGATTTATCCCTTTTTCTTACCGCTTGAAGAGACTGAAGGAACAGAAGTGGTTATAAATGGTAGAAGATTGATAATGCTTGGTTCTAACAACTACCTTGGCTTAACCACCCACCCCAAAGTGAAAGAGGCAGCAATAAAGGCAATAAAAGAATATGGTACTAGTTGTACCGGTTCCCGATTTATGAACGGTACATTAAAGCTTCATAAAAAATTAGAAGAAAAACTTGCGGAGTTTTTACACAAAGAAGCAGCTCTTGTTTTTTCAACAGGGTATCAGACAAATCTTGGCACTATTTCTGCCTTAATTAGCAAAGGGGATATCGCTATAACTGATAAAGAAGATCATGCATCCATAATTGATGGATGCCGACTTTCTCAGGGAGAGATGAAAAGATTTAAACATAATGACATGGAAGATTTGGAAAAAGTTCTTGCTTCCTGCTCTGATAATGCAGGAAAATTAGTCATTGTAGATGGGGTATTTTCTATGGCTGGAGATATAGCACCCCTTCCTGAAATTGTAAAGTTATGTGAAAAATATGGGGCAAGACTAATGGTAGATGATGCTCATTCCATTGGAGTGCTGGGAGATCACGGAAGAGGAACTGCAAATCACTTTGGACTTGAGGACAAAGTAGACATAATTATGGGAACTTTTAGTAAATCTTTTGCAAGCCTTGGTGGATTCATAGCGGGAGATGAAGATGTAATATTCTACATACAACATACTGCAAGATCCTTTATATTTTCTGCAAGTATGTCACCAGCAAATACTGCAGCAGCCCTCGCAGCTTTAGAAGTCATGCAAGAAGAACCTGAAAGAATTGACCATCTCTGGAAGATAGCAAATAGGATGAGAGAGGGCTTAAAATCCCTTGGTTTTGATATTGGAAACAGTTGTACTCCAATTATTCCTATATACATTAGGGACCGTTGGAAGACAATCTACATGTGGAAGGAACTTTTTGATCTTGGAGTCTATTGCAATCCTGTACTTCCTCCTGGTGTTCCTCCTAATCAATCCCTACTTAGAACCAGCTATATGGCGACTCACACTGAAGAACAAATAGACAGAGCCTTAGAAATTTTTGAAAAGGCAGGGAAGAAAGTTGGAATCATATAGTAAAATAAAACTCATTAATCGAGCCATAACAGAATTTATTGAACTCTTAGCCTCTCAAGAACCCGCCCCAGGAGGGGGAGCTGCATCTTCTTTGGTAGGCGCTATTGGGGTTGCTCTTTCTTCAATGGTGGCAAATCTCACCGTGGGGAAGGAAAAGTTTAAAGATAAAGAGGAATTAATGAATGAAATAATAGAAGAAAACAAGAAAATTCAAAAAGAACTTTTAGAATTAATAGAAAAAGATGCCGAAGCCTTTTCCAAGGTAGCAAAAGCTCTAAAAATGCCTAAAGGTACAGAAGAAGAAAAAAATAAAAGAAAAGAAGCATTAGAAACTGCACTAAAAGAAGCAGCCCTTGTTCCCCTTGAGATCATGAGAAAAAGTATAAATGCACTAAGACTCCTTGAAAAATCCCTTGGAAACTCTAATCCCAATGCAGTAAGTGATATAGGAGTTGGAGCAGTATGTCTTAAAGCTGCTCTTCAAGGAGCGTGGCTTAACGTAAAGATTAACTTAGCAAGTATAAGAGATAAAGATTTTGTGAAAAATATACAAAAAGAAGCAGAATCCCTTTTGAAAGACGGGATTCTGCTTTCTGACAAAATTTATGAGGAAGTAGAAAGTATATTACAAATAACTTAAAACACAAAAGCCGATTTTATCAAACCATATTTTCCTCGGAAAAAGTTCATCTCTATTGCCTTTTTATATTCCTCAAGCTTGAAAGTATGGGTCAAGAGCGGGGAAAGATCAAGACCTTCTTCCATTAACTGTAAAGCTATGCCATATCCTCTTTTCCTCTCACCCCTAAAAATTTCTCCACTACTACTATTGGTACCTGCTACTCTTAATTCTTTAAACCAAACAAAAGTCCAATCTACCCTCTTGGTAACCCCTGCAAGCCCCACAAGAACAGTTGTTCCTCCCTGCTTTGTAAACCTCAAAGCATCATCTATAGAGTCATCGCTTCCCACACACTCAAAGACTACATCTGCTCCACCCACCATTACAGGCTTTCCAAGAAGAGGTTTTAAAAGCTTAGCAGAGGTTAATTCAGCCACTTTTTTATAAAGTTCCCATTTATTCAAACCTTTTGTATATACCACTTCATCTGCCCCATAATGTTTTGCAAACTCTCCTTGAAACTTATATCTTGCAAGAACAATAATTCTTGTCTTACTCCCCAACGCCCTTAAAGCACTAACTACATTTATGCCTATACTTCCAGATCCAACCACAATCACTGTATCGCTATCCTTTGGGAAGTTTCTCATTACAGGATGTAAAGCTGAACAAAAAGCATCCACAAGAATAGCATTCTCATTAGAAACTTTATCAGGCACCTTAAAGAGCTGAAATTGATTAGCCACATAGTATTCTCCCCAACTTCCGCCTGTATCCCTACAAGATCCAATCATAAGACCAGGAGAAACTATACCTTCATTAAAATTCATACATTGGGAAAATTCAAAATTTTGACATTTCTCACATGGAGGATATATTTCTCTGGCATTACAAGACAAAGTAGGATCTGCTATAACCCTATCTCCTACCTCAAATCCCTCAACTTCATCTCCTTTTTCTACTATAATTCCTAAATTTTCATGTCCTATAACAAAAGGAAAAGAAGCAAAAGGAGAGGTAGAAGGACTATCATGTAATCTAATAAGACCTATGTCACTGCCACAAATTCCTCCCATCAAAGTTTTTATCTTTACCCATTTACCGCTGGGAAGTTTTGGCTCAGGATATTCTCCATATCTTATACAGGAAAAAATATTGTAATAAAAAGAATGATGCACTTTTCCTAAAGCTTTACTTATTAAATATCTCGGTATACTTTCCTCAAACCACACTGCCTTCATATTTTTAGTCCTCCTAAAAATTCATAATGTAGCTCTATAAAGCTCATCAAAATATTCCTGAATATCCTCATTATTTAAAAGTCTCTTCCCTATAGCACTTCCCACAATTACTCCATCAACTAAGCCTTTTAAAGCAGCTATTTGAGAACTATTACTTAAACCAAAACCCCAAACAAGAGGTTTATCAGTTTCTTTTTTAATCCTACTTATAAAAGACACTCCCTCTTCAGGAAGTTTGTCCCTTTCTCCTGTCACTCCTTTGACAGAGATACAATAAAGAAAACTTGGAGCCATTTTTAAAATCTTTTTCATCCTTTCATCCCTTGTGGTAGGAGAAATAAAAAGAATAAGATCAAGGTTATATTTATTAAATAGAGGAATTAAAGTTTCTGCCTCTTCCATAGGAAGATCAGGTATAACTAATCCTTTAATCTCCGTATCCTTGAATCTTTTCAGATTCTCTTCAAGCTTATTCTGAATTAAATTAAAATAAAGTAGAAGAATAACATCAATATTTCTCGAAACTCCCGACCTCACAAGCCAATCAAGAGTACTATTTAAATTTACTCCCCTTACCATCGCCCTGTAATTTATCTCCTGTAAAACGGGACCATCAGCCACTGGATCCGAAAAAGGAACCCCAAGCTCAAGTATATCAATCTTATCCTTGTTCTTCAATAAAAAACCCTCCAAAAAATCAAAACTGGGAAATCCTGAAACAAAAAAGGGAATAAAAAATAGAGATTTACTTTTATTTTTGAATTTTTCTAATAAATTGCTCATTCTTTCTCCCCCATGTAATTTATTATTATTCCTAAATCCTTGTCTCCTCTTCCCGAAAGGTTGATTATTATAATAGGTTCTTCTTCAGGAAAATCTTTTCTATGCTCTATTACATATCCTATGGCATGAGCACTCTCAAGAGCAGGAATAATTCCCTCCAACTCCGAAAGAGTCAAAAAACCCTTCAATGCCACATCATCAGTAGCTATATCGTATTTTACTCTTCCAATCTGAGCAAGGAAACTATGTTCAGGACCCACCCCAGGATAATCCAAACCAGCAGATATGGAATGAGTAGGAGAAACATTCCCATTTTCGTCTTGTATAAGATACATCTTAGCCCCGTGAAGAACCCCTACTTTTCCAAAATTTATGCTTGCAGAATGTAAGCCAGATCCTAACCCCTTTCCTCCTCCCTCAACTCCTATTATCTTTACATCTTCCTCAAGAAAAGGATAAAAAAGTCCTATAGAATTGCTTCCTCCTCCTACGGAGGCTATCAAATAATCAGGAAGTCTTCCTTCTATCTCTAATATCTGATTCTTGGCTTCTTCGCCTATTATTTTTTGAAAATCCCTTACAATAATGGGATAAGGATGAGGACCAACTACTGATCCCAAAAGATAATAACTATCTTCAGGATGTGCTACCCAATCCCTCAATGCCTCATTTATTGCTTCTTTTAAAGTCCTTGAACCAACCTTTACAGGAACTACTTCTGCACCTAAGAGTTTCATCCTTAGGACATTAATCTTTTGCCTTTCACAATCTTCCTCTCCCATATAAACTGTGCACTGAAAACCAAAAAGTGCAGCTACAGTAGCAGTAGCAACACCATGTTGTCCTGCGCCCGTCTCTGCGATTAGTCTCCTTTTTCCCATGTATTTAGCAAGCAGTGCTTGTCCTACAGCATTGTTTATTTTGTGAGCTCCTGTATGGCATAAGTCTTCTCTCTTTAGGTATATCTTTGCATTTAGCCTTTCTGAGAGATTTTTTGCAAAATAGAGAGGAGTTGGTCTTCCCACATAGGTTTTAAGATAATAACCTAATTCCTTTTTGAATTCTTCATCATCTTTGTATTTATTATAAGCTTCTTCTAACTGAAGTAATGGTTCCATTAAAGTCTCAGGAACAAACCTTCCTCCAAATTCTCCAAAGTATCCTCTCTCATCGGGAAGATTTTTAAAGTCTATTTTTCTCATAATCTCTCACCTTTCTCATAAAATTTGATATCTTAATAAGATCTTTTTTGCCCTTTTCTATTTCAACACCGCTGGAAAGATCCAAACCAAACGGATCAAGCTCTAAAGCCATATCTACATTACTCTCATTTATACCTCCTGCTATAATCACCTTCTTATCCACGTAATTTTTTACCTTTCTTATAAATTCTTCAAAACTCATATCTGATTTCTTGCTTTTATCTAGCAAAATATAAGCCAATTTGGAAAATTTTTCTATATTCTCTTCTAAGTCAACTTCTTCATCTATATTTAGAGCCCTAATCAAGAAATATTCTTTAAACTTTTCTAAAAAAGAAAGATCCTCATTCCCATGAAATTGAATCCCATCAAGAGGAAGAATTTCCAAAACCTCTTTTATTTCTTCTTCAGAATTTCCTGCAAATACCCCTATTTTCATTATATTAATTCTCTTAAGATGGGGGGACATTTTTTTAAGCTGTTCCATGGATATAAATCTGGGAGACCATGGAACAAAAACTAAACCTATGGCATTCACCTTCTCCATTTCGCAATGCAAAGCACTTATTATATCTGTTATTCCACAGATTTTAATCCACATCCCTCAAAAAGTTCCTCTATTTTCTTTTGAGGATCTTGTGAGATCACAATGCTTTCTCCAACAAGAATACCTTTTACTCCATGCTCATAAAGAATCTTTACTTCTTCTCCATCTTTTATACCACTGGCGCTTATCACAAAAGTATCTGCTGGTATATGAGGCAATAACCTTAAGGTGTTATTAATATCTACTTTAAAACTTGTAAGATCTCGATTGTTTATCATAATAATTCTTGGTTTTAAATCAATTACTTTTTCTAAATCTTCTTCATTGTAAACCTCTATTATGGGTTCCATATCAAGCCTCAAGCAAAGATTGTACAAAGCCTTAATATCACTCTGAGAAAGTATCCTTGCTATGAGTAAGATTGCATCAGCACCAAGGAGTCTTCCTTCGTAAATTTGCTCAGGTATAAGAATAAAATCCTTTTGTAACAAAGGTTTCTGAGTAATCTTCCTTACCAAAGATAGATTATTCATACTTGCAGAAAAAGACTCAGCAGTAAGGACCGATATAGCAGATATTTCCTTAGCGCCATCGTATATCCTTGCCATCTCAGAAATGGTTAGAGAAAGAAGTTTTCCCTTCACAGGAGAAGCAGGTTTTATTTCTCCTATTATATTGAATCTATCCTTGCTTAAAACTTTATAAAAATAGTCCTTTTCCTTTTCAGGAAAGCTATTAGGTATTTTATATATTTTATTGAAAATTACTTTTTTCTTCTCCTCTACAAGTTTATCCAAAATATTCATGCGGTCTTCCCCCTCAAGGTTTCAATATATTCATATACTTTTCCTTTCATGATATGATCCTTTACCATATCAAAGCCCTCTTTTACCTCTTTTACTTTTCCTAAAACCCAAAGGGCAAAAGCGCTATTTACTGCCACAATGTCAATATGAGCCTCTTTTGCTCTACCCTTAAAAATGTTCTCTAATATCTTGGCATTTTCCTGAGCATCTCCACCATTAAAATCTTCTCTTTGATATCTCTTTACTCCAATATCCTCAGGAGAAAATTCAAAATAATCTATTTTACTATTTTTTAAATAGGCAAAAACAGTTTTTCCAGACAAAGAGATCTCATCAATTCCATCATCTTTACCGTGATAGAATAAAATATTATCTTTTTTCAAGATTAAAGACGCTTCTGCCATTCTATGCATAACTTTTTCTGAGTAAACCCCAAGAATTTGTCCAGATAAATTAGCAGGATTTAACATAGGACCTGCCATGTTAAATATGGTTCCAATACCAAGTTCTCTTCTCACCTTTACCGCTTTACCTACCACAGGATGAAAATAGGGTGCAAAGATTATGCCTATTCCTTTATCATCTATGTTCTTTGCAATTTCTTCAGGATTATCGCTACATTTGAAGCCCAAAGCCTCAATCACATCAATGCTACCCGCTTTACTTGACATAGCTCTATTACCGTGCTTTGCTACTTTAATTCCTAAGCTTGCAAGAGTAAAAGCTACAGCAGTGGAGATGTTAAAAGTATTTGATTTATCTCCTCCTGTACCACAGACATCTATAGCTGGAGTCTTATTAGGTACTTTTTTTGCCTTTTCATGGAGTACATCCACAAAACCAGCTATCTCCTCTGGATTTTCTCCTTTTAACCTTAAACCGAGAAGAATAGCTCCAAGCTGTGCCTCTGTAATCTCTTCCCTATCAATACTAAGTACTATTTCTCTTGCCTCTTCAAAATTTAAATGCTTTCCTTCAGATATCTTTTTCAAAAATTCTTTAACCATATATGACACCCCCTATTTTTAGGAAATTTTTAATTATTCTTTTTCCAAAAGTTGTAAATATAGATTCAGGATGAAACTGCAATCCATACACTGGTTTATCCTCATATTGAATCCCCATGATAAGTTTGTCTTGTGTCCAGGCTATAACTTTTAAAGAAGAGCTCAAAGAATCTATGTCCACTACAAGAGAATGATATCTTGTTGCTTCAAAAGGATTATTTATACCCTCAAAGATAGGATTTTGAGAGTGATAAATATAAGAAACTTTCCCATGCACAGGAACAGGTGCCCTTACAATCTTGGTTCCAAAAGCCGCAGCGATAGCCTGATGTCCAAGGCAGATTCCAAGAATTGGCAATTTATTCTTAAATTCTTTTACTACTGGAATACTTACTCCAGCATTTTCGGGAATAGAAGGTCCTGGAGAGATGATAATTGCCTGAGGATTTAATTTATAAATATCTTCAATAGTTATTTTATCATTTCGATATACCTTTACCTTACAAAACTCAGCTACATACTGATAGAGATTGTAAGTAAAAGAGTCGTAATTATCTATTAAAAGCACCATATTAAATATCCCCCACAATCTTTATGGCTTCAAAAAGAGCCTTAGCTTTATTTATACATTCCTTATATTCTCTTTCTGGAATAGAATCATAAACAATACCAGCTCCTGTCTGGATAAATAGATCTTTCCCTTTTAAGAGATATGTCCTTATAGTTATGCAAGTGTCTAAATTACCATTTAGAGAAAAATAACCAACTCCTCCTGCATAAGGACCTCTACGATATTTCTCGAGTTCTTCTATTATCTCCATAGCTCGAACCTTTGGAGCTCCAGATACTGTGCCTGCAGGAAAGGAAGCTCTTAGAACCTCAAGAGGGTGAATGCCTTCTCTAACATCACAAGTAACAGTGCTTACTAAATGCATTACATGAGAGTACTTTTCTACATGCATCAGATTTTCACACCTTACAGTACCAATCTTTGCAACCCTTCCAAGATCATTTCTTGCAAGATCAAGAAGCATAGTATGTTCAGCCTTTTCCTTTTCATCCCTAAGAAGTTCTTTTTCAAGAGATATATCTTCTTCCTCGTCCTTCCCCCTTCTTCTTGTACCAGCAATAGGTCTTATCTCTGCTTTCCCTTCTTCAACTTTTACAAGAGCTTCAGGAGAAGAACCAATTAAATATCTATCCTTAAACTTTAAGAAGAACATATAAGGAGAAGGATTTACAAACCTCAAAGCCCTATAAAGAAGGTAAGGGTCTCCCTCATATCTCGTGTAAAATCTTTGGGAATATACCACCTGAAATATCTCTCCTGCTTTTATGTATTCTATAGCTTTTTTAACATTCTCCTCGTATTCATCCTTTGAAGTTAAATTTTCTATTTGTGCATTAATGTTTGCTTTACAAAGATTTCCTACTGGTTTCTTTAAAACTTCCTTAATCTCTGAGAGTTTTTCTTCTATTCTATCTTTTACCTCAAAATTACCTATTTCCTCTTCGGGTATAAGAAAAATCACGCTTATTCTCCTTTTAAGATGATCAAAAACCACTAAAAAATCTACCACCTGAAATTCTGCCAAGGGAAATCCAATAGGATCATGGGTTAAATTAGGGAGCTTTTCCCACTGCCTAACCAAATCATAACCAAAATAACCTACCAATCCTCCAACAAATCTTGGTAAAATTTTCCCATTTTTAACATTAACCACAGGGAATCTTTCAGAAAGATATGTCAAAATGTCAAAATTTACATCATTATTAAAGGTTAAAACTTCTTTGGGCCTCCAGCTTATGAAAGAATACCTACCAACTCTCTCCCCACCCTCTGCACTTTCTAAAAGAAATAAAAAGTCTTCATCCCTTACTTTAAAAAGCAAACTAGACGGAGTTTCAAAATCTCCTGGAAAATCATAAATTATCGGTACATAGTTTTTTGTTGATAAAATCTTCTCCACAATTGGGACCACCTCCCTAAAAGAGTTTTAAAAACCTTCCAAATAAAAAACCCTCTCGCCCTTTTAAAAGGGCGAGAGGGTTTACTCTCGCGGTGCCACCTTTCTTGGGCTACATTGCCCATCTCGTTCTCGGGTACGGGAGTACCACATCGCCTCCGATACCCTTCGCCTTGATAACGGTGGCTACTCCGGCATAGCTTACTCGGGAAGAACATTATCTTCCCTTTCAGTATGCAGCTCCCAGGCCCATTCACTCCCTGCGCAGATAGCCGGCTTCCACCTTACCCGGCCTCTCTGGATCCCGCTTGGGAGCTACTCCTCCTGTTCTCAGCCTTTAAAACAAAACTTTCTTAAATTGTGTCATAAATTATAATACAAAAATAAAAAATTTTCAAATCATAGGTTTTCAAAAATTTACTTTCTTTCAATTATACCTGCACAAAGAACATGATTATCTAAATAGCAGACAAGGATTTGCCCTGGAGTAATAGCCCACTGAGGGTCATCAAATATAAATAAAACTTCTTTTTCTGAAACAATCTTCAATACTCCAGGAGAAGGTTTCATATTATACCTTATCATAGCATAGGCCCTCAATTCTCTTTTCTCTGGAAAATATGAAGGATAATTTACATTAACAGCATAAACTTCTTTTCCAAATACTTTCTCTCTATCTGTTACGGTAACATTCCCCGTGTTAGGATCAATATCTTTCACATAAACTGGCACTCCTAAAGCAACCCTTAAACCCCTTCTTTGACCTATAGTAAAAGAGAAAACTCCACTATGATAACCCACTTCTTTTCCATCTTCCGTAATAATTTTTCCTGGCTTATCTTCAAGATATTTACTCAAAAATCTCTTATAATCCTTATCAGGCAAAAAGCAAATATCCTGACTTTCCTTTTTATTAGCCACAAAAATCCCAAGCTCATCAGCTATTTTTCTTACTTCTTCCTTTGTTAGCTCCCCTAAAGGGAAAAGAGTCTTTTTAATTTGTTCCTGAGTTAACATCCCAAGAAAATAAGACTGATCCTTTTTTAGGTCTTTAGCCCTCATAAGGAGATATGTTTTCCTTTCCTCATCCCAGACCTTTCTTACATAGTGACCTGTTGAAAGAAAATCTGCCCCAAGTTCCTTAGCCTTTTCAAGAAGAAGTCCGAATTTTATTAATTTATTACAGAAGACACACGGATTTGGAGTATAACCATGCTTATAAGATTCCACAAAATATTTTATTATCTTTTCCTCAAATTCCTTCTTTAGATCTACAAAAAAATGAGGTATATTAAGATATTCTGCAACTTTTTTTGCATCTTTAATAGAAGAAGAATAAGCAATGTTCATAGTTAAACCAATAACTTCATACCCTTCTTTTTTAAGAAGGTATGCAGTTATGGAGCTATCCACACCGCCACTCATTCCTACTGCTACTTTAATAGACATTTTATACCTTTTAAGTATGGATTTTTTATAAATTATAAGATTTTTTCATTGAAAAGTCAAACTTAACAAATAAACATAAGTTAAATACTATAATTTAAATTATATCTTTATTTTTCCTTGACAAAATTTTTCTTTCGTTATATTTTTAATTTAAAAATTTTATTTATGGGGAGAAGAAAATATGAAGATAGGAAGACCTCAATTAATTGATGAAGTTAATAAAGGACAAATTTTGAAATTATTGAGAGAAGAAGGCCCTATATCCCGTGCAGAAATTGCAAGAAGATTAGGATTAAGTCGTCCCACTGTCTCTACCCATATAAAAGAGTTATTAAAAGAAGGATTAGTTATTGAAGTAGGAAAAGGAAAAGGTTCTAAAGGAAGAAAAGGGATTCTTTTAAAGTATAATGCAAGACATGGATATTTTCTTGCAGGAGACATAGAAGGATTTATCATGCGCTTTGCCTTGTCAGATCTGTGTGGAGAGATTTTATATGAAAAGGTGTTATCTCTTAATGATTTACGGCAAAAAAATATGATGAAACCAGAAAACTTTATTGACATAATAAAGCAATTTCTAAAAGAAAACAGTGTTGAAGAGAAGAATATAAGAGTAATTGCCTTAGGAATTGCTGGTATTATAGAAGAGGGAAAACTAATCTTCGCACCAAACCTACCTGAGTGGAATCATGCTCCTCTTCAGAATTTAATAAAAGAAGCTTTTCCAGAAACTCAGGTAATTTTAGAGAATGATGTGAATACGGCTGTAATGGGTGAAATGTGGAAAGGAGCAGGAAAAGGTCTTAAAAATATAGTATATTTAAGCCTAAGTACAGGAATAGGTGCGGGAATTGTCATAGATGGTAAACTTTATGAAGGAAGTAATAAGTTTGCTGGTGAAATCGCATATATGGTAGTGGATAGTCACCATGAAAACTTTCCTGGCGTAGAATATACTCCCTTAGGTGCCTTAGAATGGGTTGCTTCGGGAGCAAGAATCATTGAAAAAGCAAAATCCTTCGACTCCAAATATACTCTTTTGGAAATAATCTTCGATGATTACAACAAGGTTGAAGAAATAAAAGTATTAATTGATAGGATCGGGGAATACCTTGGAAAGGCTATAGTAAACATGGTAAGTGTACTTGATCCTGAAGTCATAATAGTAGGTGGAATAGTAGGAAAATTCCTAAATATTTTAATGCGGAAGATAAAGCCAACTATAGAATATTATTTGCCTGTTCCTGTAAAAATCATACCTTCAGCTCTCTATCCAAAAACAGTAGTCTATGGAGCCATATATAGAGCCTTAGAGTTATATCATACTAAGCCTGTGATTATCTAATATCTCTATCAGTATAGAGTTTTGTCTATACTTAGAAATTAAAGACTCAATGGAATCTGCATATCCAATAGCAGGCTTATATACGGTTATATTGCTCACATAAAAGACTCCACTTTTATGCTCATGTCCACATATAACTTTGCCTACATTATTTGCAACAATGACATCTCCAAATTTTTTGCTCCCAAGATAAGCCGAAAAGAAATTCTTAATAGGCAAGATTTCTTCAAAAGGAATAAAATGGGTTATAACAATTTTTTCTATACTTTTTTCCACTTTTAAAAGACTATTTTGAAACTCCTCATATATTAACTCGCAAATCTCCTCATTTCTAAGTACTTTTTCATGGTTATAAAAATTCACAAGCTTCCAATAGGTCTCTCTCCATCTAATACCCTTATACTCTCCCCTTTCAAAGTCCCTTTTACTATAATAACTATCCCCAAGAGAATAATCATACCAACCCATAGTCCCTATTATAGCTAAATTACTAAATTCTAAGGGTTTAAAGGGCAAATATATAAAATCATACCCTTTACAAAGCTCAGGAAGAATTTTGTAATACTTTTGATCGCTGGTAATTTCACCTTCCCTCCAGATATCATGATTTCCTGGAACGAAGATCTTTAATCCTGAAAATTTTCTAAATACCTCTAAAAATAATTCTACTTCCCACAACTTAGCAGAGATATCTCCAGCAAAGACAAAAACATCAACATCTTTACTTGTTAGTTCCTTTAAAAAATCTTTTAGCAATTCCCTCTCTTCAAAAATCTTAAGCCCTCTCCGAATTCTTAGATAATCAATATGAAGATCAGAAATTGCAAAGATCTTCATTTAATAATTCTCAAAAACCTAAAGAGAATCAATATATACCAAACTATGGGCTTTATAAAAGAATAAATATAAGAGTTTTGGACAATCATTTTCTGATATTCTAAAGGAATAAAGTTCAAAATAACCCCATAAATTATTATAAGAATAATACCTCCAACAGCCACTTTTAAAAAGAATCCAGGAAGAGTTAGAAGAAGATATGCAAGAATAAAAGTTAATATAAAACTTGATATATTAGAAGAGAGATTTATGGGAAGTCTTATATACTCCCCATAAATAGGCATAAGCACTGAGGATAAAGAAAAAGCAATTATTAAAGAAACAATTAAGGCAAGCCTGTTAAAAAATAATTCTTTTATTCCCTTTAAAGCAAGCCCTAAAATAGTAACCGTACATATAATATCAAATACCATTTTATCACTCCTTAAAAGTTATCATTACCCTCAAAGCATCCCCAGAAAGCCCCATCTTTATTCCTTCTTCTATCTTCTCTATAGGAAACTCATGAGAAACAACTCTTTTCACATTTATCTTCCCCTCTTCAATAAGGGAGAGAGCCTTTGAATTGGTAAAAGGATTAACAAAAGAGCCCATAATAGTTAACTCTTTAAAGTATATGTCATAGGTAGAAATGCTAATTAAATCCTCAGGAGAGGATACTCCAAATATTAAAACTTTTCCTCCCCTTCTTACACTTTCCAAGGTAAGTCTCACAGTCTCCCCTTTTCCTACCGCCTCAATTCCCACATCTACCCCTCTCCCTTTATTATTCTCTTTAATAATCTCTACCACATTCTCCTCAGGGCTTATAATCACATCAGCCCCAAGCTCTTTTGCAATCTCTCTTTTCCATTCTACCTTTTCCACCAAAAAGACCTTAGAAGCCCCAGAAAGTTTTGCAAGTTGCAGTAATATCAATCCAAGGGCGCCTCCTCCTACAATAAGCACTACATCCCCCGATTTAATATTTAATCTCTCAATTCCATGAAGAGCACATGCCACAGGTTCCATCATTGCTCCTTCTACAGGGGAGATTTTGCTAGAAAAAACATAAAGCTGTTTATAAGGCACTATGCAGTATTCTGCAAAACCTCCATCTATATCTACACCTAAAGCAATAAGATTCTCACAAAGATTTACTTCTCCCCTCTTACAAAAATAACAATAGCCACAAGTTATATTAGGGTCAACAGCTACCAGATCTCCTACCTTTATCCCTTTAGTTTCTTTACCTACTTCAACCACTCTTCCTGAGAATTCGTGTCCCCTTATTATTCCATCTTTGCCATATGCCTTTCCTGAAAACACATGAAGATCAGTGCCACATATGCCCGAAGCAAGAACTTTAATAATAACTTCATCACCTTTTTCAATGATAGGATTAGGTAAATTCTCTAAGGATATTCTTCTATTCTTCCATACTGCTGCAATCATACTAACATACCCCGCTAAAAAATAAATTAATCGATTATATTTTACAATTTAAACATGATATAGTAAAATTTAAAATTGTAAAAAACATTTACTTTATAGTATTTCCACTGATATAAAATCAGCAAGAAATTATCACAAAATTAAGGAGGGATAAGAATGAAGTACAGGAAAATGGGAAAGCTTGACGTAACCGTTTCAGTACTTGGGTTTGGTGCAATGAGACTCCCCACACTAGGAACAGAATCTCAAATTGATGAACCAAAAGCTATAGAGATGATAAGATACGCCATTGATCACGGAGTAAATTATGTAGATACAGCCTATGGATATCATGGAGGGCAGAGTGAGATATTAGTTGGAAAAGCATTAAAGAATGGTTATAGAGAAAAAACCTACCTTGCCACAAAACTTCCTGTATGGTTTGTAAACAAGAAGGAAGATATGGATAGATTATTAAATGAGCAGCTTAAGAAACTCGATACTGATCACATAGATTTTTATCTCCTTCATGCTTTGAACAAAGATAGCTGGCAAAAAATATATAACCTCGGAGCCATTGAATGGGGAGAAAAAATGAAAGAAAAGGGGTTCATAAGATATTTTGGTTTTTCTTTCCATGATGACCTTGAAACCTTTAAGAAAATAATCGATACTCATGATTGGGATTTCTGCCAAATTCAATATAACTACATGGACATAGACTACCAAGCAGGAAAAGAAGGATTAGAATATGCAGGTAAAAAAGGGATAGGAGTCATAGTAATGGAACCTCTAAGAGGCGGAAGGCTTGCTAGACCACCTAAGGATGTGATGGAACTCATAGAAAAATATCCTACAAAAAGATCTCCTGTAGAGTGGGCATTACTTTGGGTATGGAACCACAAAGAAGTTTCGCTTGCTCTTTCCGGAATGAGCACCTTAGACCAAGTCAAAGAAAACTTAGAAATCGCAGATAAAGCAGAAGTAAATATCTTTTCTAAAGAGGATCTTGAATTTATAGAAAAAGTTAGACTTGCCTTCTTAGGAAGAAGGGCTATAGATTGTACTCAATGCAGATATTGTATGCCTTGTCCATATGGGGTAGATATACCAAGGAATTTCTATATTTACAATGAAGGTGTAAGATATGATGATTGGGGCGCCCCAAGATGGGAATATAATAATGCTATGAAACCTGAAGAGAGAGCTGAAAATTGTAAGAAGTGTGGAGAATGTGAGACTAAATGTCCTCAGGGTCTTGCCATAAGAGATCTCTTAGAAATGGTTCATAATACATTATCTTATTAAAATTTAGGAGGAGAACTCTTATGTTCCCCTCCTACTCATTAAATGCTGAAGGACAGATATCCTTTAATATACATTCATCACATTTTGGATTCTTTGCCTTACATACGTTTCTTCCATGATGGATCAAAAGATAGGAAAAATTTGCCCACTCATCTTTTGGGACAATCTTCATTAATTCCTGTTCTAACTTGTCCCTATTTTTTTCCTTCCCTAAATTAAGCCTCTTAGAAAGCCTGTTTACATGGGTATCTATCACAATACCTTCATTCTTTCCATAACCCGCGGAAAGCACTACATTAGCGGTTTTTCTCGCAACTCCAGGAAGCTTTAAAAGTTCCTCCATAGTATCTGGAACTTTACCATTGTATTTTTCTACAATTATTTGAGCACAGGCTCTAATATTTTTAGCCTTCGTTTTATAATAGTTTACCGACCTTATATCTTGTTCTAACTCTTCTAAAGAAACTTTTAAATAATCCTCTGGACTTCTATATTTTTTAAAAAGCTTTTCTGTAACCATATTCACCCTTTCATCGGTGGTTTGTGCTGAAAGTATTGTAGCTACAAGAAGTTCCCATGGATTAGAAAATTTTAGAGCAATTTTAGGTTCATAAATAGTTCTCAACCTTTTGAGTATCTCTATTACTTGCTCCCTTTTATCCATATTATCTCCCACCTCCATAATCAAACTACTAAAGTTTAGCATAAACATGTATAATCAAAATATAACTTTAAAAGAAAGGAGGCTTCAGGGTGGAAGTCAAAGAGATATTAAAGAATCTATCAAATTTGGATGGACCCTCAGGATACGAGTTTCCAGTGATTAAGTATATTAAAGATGTGGCAGAAAAAATTGCCCCTGTAAAAACCCTCATAGATAATCATGGAAATCTTATTGTGAGGAAAAAGGGTGATGGAAGAAAAATAGCCTTATTTGCTCACACCGACGAAATTGCTTTTGTGATAACAAAAAAGGAATTTGGAAATTATTTTCGTATCCACACCTTTGGAGGAGTAGATCCTAAGGTTGTAATCTCTCAAAGGCTAAGAATTCACACTAAAGAAGGCATTTCGTACGGTATAGTAGGCATGTTAGAACCCCATCTACAGAATGAGGAAATAAGACAAAAAAACATTACTTTCGATGACCTCTTTATAGATGTGCTCGACAAAAGTGATAGTGTCCAAATAGGTGATCTTGCTACTTTTGACTCAGAAGCTTTTGATTTGAATGAAAGATATATCGCAGGAAAAGCCTTAGATAACCGAGCAAGCTGTGCCACTCTCCTTTATACATTGGAACTACTAAATCAATTTATAGTCAATGCTGATATTTATTTCGTTTTTTCAGTGAGAGAAGAAGATGGTGTGTCTGGCGCCGTCAATGCTGCATATAAAATAAATCCTGATCTTGCTATAGTTTTAGACGTGACTCACGGAGACATCCTAAGACCATCATATCCTAAAATTGAGACAGGAAAAGGTCCTGTATTAGATATAGGCCCTATGGTGAATTATGAGTATTTCGATAAAATTAAAAATCTTGCCGAAAAACTTTCAGTAAATTATCAGATAGAACCTAATGGTGATCATAGCCATACCGATACCGATAGAATACAAATAACGAGAGAAGGCATTCCTACTTTACTTATTTCTATCCCCCTAAGATATATGCATACCCCATATGAAGTAGTAAACATAAGAGATATGGAGGAAACCGCAAGACTTCTGAGCTTTTTCCTTGCAAGAGGAGGTGAATAAAATTGTTTTTAAAAGAACTTTCAGATATACCTGGGGTTTCTGGGTTTGAGGGAAAAGTAAGAGAATTTATTAAAGAAAAGATAAAAGATAAAGTAGATTATATAGAGACAGACAAATTAGGAAACCTTATAGCTCTTAAAAAAGGTAAAGTAAATAAAAAACTTATGATTACCGCCCACATGGATGAAGTAGGGTTTATTGTAAGTAATATTGAAGAAGATGGAAAGATAAGCATAATACCTTTAGGGACCATTGATCCAAGAGTAGTCTTAGGGAAAAAGGTAGTAATAGGAGAAAAACAGATATTGGGAGTTATAGGTTCAAAACCTGTACACCTTATGGAGGGATACGAAAAAGTATCCTTTGAGAATATAAAAGTAGATATTGGAGCCACAAAAAAACAAGAGGCTGAATCAAAAGTAAAAATTGGTGATTTTGTAAGTTTTGCGCCAAACGCCATGGTACACGAAGAATGGATATCTGGAAAAGCCCTTGATGATAGAGGGGGATGTTCAATTCTCATGGACTTAATCCTTTCAGGTTTAGATCTATATTACGACACATTTTTTGCCTTTGTAATACAAGAAGAAACAGGACTGAGAGGCTCTGGCTCTTGTGCCTTTAAGATAAACCCTGATTTTGCAATTGTGGTAGAAACCACCACTTCGGGGGATAATCCAGAATTCCCTCCTGACAGAAGATCTTCAGAACTTGGAAAAGGACCTGTTATTACACCTGCCCATAGGGGATATGTAAACGATGAAAGATTATTTAACTTTGCGGTAAAAGTAGCAAAAGAAAATAACATCCCCTATCAAATAAAAAGAAGAACTGTAGGGGGTACTGATGCGGCAAGAATAGCCATAACTACAGGTACACCATCCTTAGTTATATCTATTCCTTCCAGATATATTCACTCCCCCATGAGTGTAGTAAATATTAGTGATTATCAAAATACTCTAAAGCTTCTTTCCCTAATTCTTATAAAGGAGGTCTTATAAGATGAAAGAACTTATCAAAAAATTAACAGAAATAAAATCTCCAAGTGGTAGAGAAGAAAATATAAGAAGTGCAATCCTTGAAGAATTAAAAGAATACATTGATGGCTATGAGATAGATAAACTCGGAAACTTAATAGTTTGGAAAAAAGGAAAAAAAGAAGGAAAAATACTTCTTGATGCTCATATGGATGAGATTGGAGTCCTTGCCACTCATATCGATGAAAAAGGATTTATCAGAATAGAACCTATCGGAGGAGTTTCTCCTTATAACTTGTTAGGAAGTAGCATAGCATTTCCAAATATAGAAGGATTTGTAGGAGTTGAAGGAGAAACTTCCGAGGAACTTTCAAAAAACCTCAAAAATCTTGATTTTGATAAAATCTTTGTAGATATTGGAGCAAAAAATAAATTAGAAGCAGAAAAGCTTGTTCCACCAGGAACCTTTGGAGTTTACTCAGCAAGCTTTAAAGACTTAGGAGAAAGAATTGTATCTAAAGCCATGGATGACCGAATTGGATGTGCTATAATAATTGAAGTTTTCAAAAAATCTAATCCTTACTATACCCTTTATGGAACCTTTTCTATTCAAGAAGAAATAGGACTTGTAGGGGCAAGTGTGGTTGCCTTTAATATAAAACCAGATCTTGCCATAGCTGTTGATGTTACAGCCCACTCTGATACTCCTAAAGGACCAAAAAGAATGTCCCTCGAATTAGGAAAAGGACCTGCCATAAAAATAAAAGACAGCGCATCTATTAGTGATAGAAGAATAGTTGAAAAGTTGAAAAATATAGCAGAAAGGAATAATATCCCTTACCAAATTGAGATTCTACTTCGTGGTGGTACCAATGCTGCTGCTCTACAAAGGACAGGAGAAGGAATTCCTGCAGGAACCTTATCTATACCTACAAGATATGTGCATTCACCCCATGAAATGGTAGACATAAAAGACGTAGAAAATGCAGTTAAAATATTAAAACTCTTAGTAGAAAGTGAAGAAAGCCTTTTTTAATTTTTAGGGGGACAATATAAAAGTCCCCCTTTTATTAACAAAATACCAAATTGATAATAAAATATAAGTAACCATGAATGTGGGGAAGAGAATAAGGGAACTTAGAAAAAAGCATAATATGAAACTGGAAGATCTGGCAGAAAAAACAGGTCTTTCTTTATCTTATATATCCCTCATTGAAAGAGGGCTTAAAAACCCGTCTCTAAAAGCCCTAGAAAGAATAGCTCAAGCTCTTAACCTTCCTACTTCCTACTTTTTCTCAGAAGATAATGATGAAACCATAGAGACCTTTCTAAGAACAAAAACCTCCCTTGATGAAGATGAAAGAAGGATGATAATTCAACTCATTAAATCCTTGGAGAAGAAAAAAGGTGTACGAAGAACTGATTAAAGAACTGTTATCCCTTTTTTATATAAATAAGCCTCCCATAAAACCCGAGATTATAGCCTACGGATTAGGAGTAGAATTATACTTCTACGAATTACCCTTACAGATTTCTGGAATATTGTATAACCGCAAAAATAGTCCCACAATGCTTATTAACAAAAATGACAACCTTTTAAGACAGCGATTTACAATTGCCCATGAAATTGGACATTTCTTACTTCATTATTCCAACAACAAAATCTATTTTGACTACCCAATAGAAAACTCTAAAATTGAAAGAGAAGCTAATACCTTTGCAGCATCTCTACTTCTTCCAGACTTTCTTCTTGGTAGATATTTAAATCTTTCTCTTGAAAAGATCTCTAGTATTTTCTATGTTTCCCGAAAGGTTACAGAGATAAGATTAAAAGATTTTAAAACACTTTAAGATTGGTTTAAAAATATTCTTGACAAATTTAACCATCTTCTCTTAAAATATCATCAAGGAATACTAACACGTGTAATTTTTATTAAAGAAAATTAACACGTGTTTAGGAGGTGATATAAGGAATAAGAATACAGAAAAACAAAAACTAATTCAAGTTAACTTCACTTCTTAAAAATTTTAAAAATCTAAAGGGGGTATTGAGATGAAAAAAGTATTGTTTTTAATTCTTGCTCTTCTCTTAACGTTAACCTTTGTCTATGCTCAAGAGGTCACTTTCTATGGTTATAGTGAAATAGGAGTTCATAGTGAATTCTTAAAAGATTCCAATGGAAATTACTCTAATACCTTAGGACCAGTTAATCTGGATTATTGGAATACCTACTTTAAAATAAAAGCAGAACCCTCAAGCCTTCTTGAAAGCTATTTCGAACTTCATCTATATCCAAATTATAGCAACCTTTTTGGGCCTGGCATCATAGAAGTACAAAAGGCACACTTAATAGCAAAAAGCTCTGTTATGAACTTAAGGGTATATTATAGAGAAGATGCAACTCCCTTTGATGATCCTCTTCTCTTAAATAAACCTGGAGATCTTCCTGGATCTTCCTGGATATGGGGAAACGGAATTGAGATCTCTGGAAAAGCATTTGATACAAATTTCTTGGCAGGAATTAATTCCTCAGATCAAATTTCTTATGTGAGACTAAAACGAGCTTTCCCACCACTCATGGTTGGATTTACTGCTATGGGTAGTAATTGGGGACAAGCTAACGCAGGAAAGAGCCTATTTGGAGTAGATGTTACTGGAAAAGTAGCTAATGTGGACATAAAAGCAGAAGGAATATATGGTAAATGCGTATGGGGTCCAAATCCTACCGATTCTGAGGGCGGAATGGTCCTTTATGGGGACTTCTCAACCCAATTAACACCTGTTATAAAGCTTTATGGAATTGGAAAGAAAGTTGATAAGGGCTATATTAACCAATTTGATTGGTTCAAAACTGACCAAACTCAACTTATTCCAAGAGAAAGTAAATCTTACGGTACATACTTTAAGCTTGGATCAGTAATTGCTCCAATTTCCAACTTATCCTTTGAGCCCATTGTTGAGCTAATAAATAGAGAAGATATAAGCCAAAAAACTACCAAACTAACAGGTATAGTCACATATATAGTAAGCAAGAATTTAACCATCAAAGGAACCGTGAATAATTCAACAGTTGATAGCACCAATTCCACTAATGTTACCCTTGAAGCAACCTTTGTACCACTAAAAGATCTTTCTGTATATGGTAAATTATATCAACCAATAGGTGGAAATACTGAGCTTTATGGAAATCTATCTACCATCTACAATAATTTAAGCATTTATTTAGCTGGTAATTATACAACAAATAAATCCTATCTTTTCTTAAATGCTGCGTATGACTTGGCTAAAAATCTCAAACTAAGAGGTATCTCTCAACTATTTAACGATAACGGAACAAAACATAACACTTATTACTTAGCTCTTGAACTCCCCAACGCTTCTTTATACTTTGGTAATGCTCCAGAAGAAGGAACTCCCGCAGATTTTGTAAAGCAAATAGGAGCAAAAATTTCTTTTGATTTCTAATTAATTTAAAATTTCGGGGAGGATTTATCCTCCCCGATTTTAAAGGGGGTTAGTAAAATGAAAAAGTTTTTGATTTTCATATTTCTAATTCTTCTTTCCACTCTTATTTTTGCAGAACCTGTTAAATATCCTTTAGTTTTTAATGATCCTACAAATGATGACAAAGGACCAGGAACATATACTTATCCCACAGATGGGGTATTTAAACCTGGAACCTTTGACATGACAAAAGTAGTTATAGATGCTGACAATGATAATGTATACTTTAAAATCTCTTTCAGAGTACCTATAGAAAATCCTTGGGGAAGTCCAATAGGACTCTCTCTTCAAACAATCCACATATATATTGACAAAGATCATAAGAAAGATTCAGGATTTAGAGATTTTATACCAGGAGTAAGAGCTCAAACCACTCCAGAAAGTGCATGGGATTTAGCTATACTTGTAGAAGGCTGGCCTACAGAACTTAAAAGCTCGGTAAAGAATGCAGCTCCAGAAATGTACAAATATTGCGTCTTCCCCTCAAAAGGTGTGACTGTTGATGGCAATACTATCATCATCCCTGTTTCTAAAAAGACCCTTGGAGATGATTTCCAGAAAGGTTGGGGATTTCAGGTATTCATAATGGGACAAGAAGGATTCCCGACTCAAGACCCTGTTTCTTGTAGGATTAGAGAGGTACTTTCCACTGCTCAACAATGGAGATTTGGTGGTGGGGACGACTTCTACGGCGATCCTAATATTATAGACATGTTAGATTACGAGGGAATTAATCAATTTGAAGTTTTAGGCAAGTATAAGAGTGATGCTAAATTTGAGAAAAATGTATATGCTCAAGTACCTTTCATATACGTCAAGTAAGAGGTGATTCTCTATGAAGAGAATTTTAGCTTTTTCTCTACTCTTTATTATAATTTCCCTAATCTCCTTAAGCTTTTCCCAAGACATTCCTTTAAATATCTATGATCCAAAGGTACAAAAAGCAGAAAGACCATTATACTTAGCCATTATATGGCATAACCACCAGCCTTTATATTATGATCCAGATCAAAATATAAATATCCTTCCTTGGGTAAGGATGCATGCAATAAAAGATTACTATGACATGGCATACATATTAAAAAACTATCCCCAAATAAAAGCTAATTTTAACATGGTTCCATCTCTCTTATATCAATTAGAACTTTATACCAAGAAGGGCATAAAGGATAAATATCTAATTCTCACAGAAAAACCTGCAGATCAACTTACCATTGAAGATAAAGAATTTATATTAAGAAGATTCTTTGACGTTAATTGGGATAGAATAATCAAAAAATTCCCAAGATATTGGGAACTTTTGAATAAAAGAGGCCAATCTGTTGACGATGTGGTAATAGCAAAAGCAATTCAGAACTTTACAACTCAAGATTTTAGAGATCTACAAGTATGGTTCAATTTAGCATGGTTTGATCCTGATTTTCAAAAGTATGACAAAGATCTATCAAGACTTATAGAAAAAGGTAAAAACTTTACTGAAGAAGATAAAAAAGTGGTAATAAACAAACAATATGAAATTATGTCTAAGATTATTCCTCTTTATGCGGAACTACAAAAAACCAAACAAATAGAAGTAACTACTACTCCATTTTTCCATCCAATAATGCCATTATTAGTGGACATAAAATCTGCCAAAATTGCAGTACAAGACATAGCTCTACCTAATGCCACAATAAACTACAGTGATGATGCATCAGCTCAACTTTCAATGGCTGTTAACTACTATAAAAAATTTTTCAAAGATACACCAAAGGGTCTTTGGCCTTCCGAAGGATCCGTAAGCCAAGACATTATTCCCATCGTAGGAAATTCAGGCTTTTTATGGATGGCAAGTGATGAGGATGTGCTTTCAAAATCTCTAAACACTCCTATCCTCAGAGACTCAAGAGGAAATGTAACGAATCCTGATGTACTTTATCAACCTTACATAGTGGAAGAACAAGGTAAAAAGGTTTATGTGGTGTTTAGAGACAAAAATCTTTCAGATAAAATTGGTTTTGTCTATAGTGGAATGAAAGGAGAAAATGCAGCAAAAGACTTTGTAAACCGCTTAGAGAATATCTATGAGAGAGTAAAGGATGACAAAAAGTCATATCTCGTAACAGTAATACTTGACGGTGAAAACTGTTGGGAATATTATGAAAACGATGGAAAGGAATTTTTAAACACTCTTTATAAATTACTCACAGACAGTCCTTATATTGAAACAGTAAGGCTAACAGACTACTTAAATAAATTCCCTCCCACTAAGAAGATAGAAAGGCTCCATTCAGGATCTTGGATAGATGGCACTTTCTTAACTTGGGTAGGAGAACAAGAAGAAAACAAAGCATGGGAAATCTTAGATAAAGCAAGGACAGAGTTAATATATGAAACAGTGAAACAGAAGAAAACTATATCTCCCGTATTAAATCCAGATCTCTTAAGAAACAATATCGAAAAAGCATGGTTTGAACTATATGCAGCAGAAGGTAGTGACTGGTTCTGGTGGTATGGAGATGATCAAGACTCCACAAATGACCTTGCCTTTGATGAACTCTTTAGGAAACATCTTATAAATGTCTACAAATTAATTGGTAAAGAAGTTCCTCAAGAATTGTTCCTTCCTATAGTAAAAATAGGTGAAGAAAAACCAGTACAAAGCTTACAAGCAAAATTCACACCTAAGATTGATGGACTGATTAATCCCGAAGACGAATGGAAGAACGCTGCAATCTACCTTGCTAAAAAAGGAACAGGACTTTCCACAAAGCCAAGTGATTTTATTGAAAAAGTATACTTAGGTCTTGACAATGATAATGTATACTTTCTTATAGAGTCAAAAACAAATCTCAAAGACTATTTAGGAAAGCCTTATTTCTTAGCAGTGTACTTTTCTAATCCAAACCAAAAGGAATATAATTTGTATCCAAGAAAGGGAAGTCAGACTCTCGGGTATGGAATAGCTTACGAACTTCTAATTGATTTTTCAAAGATCAGCTCCCTTGGAGAAGTAGATGCCATATTAAATCAAGCTACTGGTAATAATTCCTGGAGACAACAATCTACACTAAAAGCAGGAGTATCGGAGAAATACATAGAAGTAGGCGTACCTTTCAAGGAAATTAAAGTACAAGGAAGAGAACAAATAGCAATGAATGTGATATTTGGGAAAGAAGAACCGATAGATGTGGTACCTTACTATGTTCCTATTTACTTAACTGTTCCTGAGAAGAAGTTAGAAATAACATACTTCTCTATTGATGATCCAACTGGGGATGACTATGGATGGGGCAAAGTTGTATATCCAACAGCTCCAGTATTTAAACCCGGTGTTTTCGACATAATCCATGTAGAAATGGGTAAAAGCAAAGATGATATTGTATTCAAAATTAAGATTAGAGGAGATTTAGAAAATCCATGGGGTTCGCCCACAGGAGTCTCAGTTCAAACCATAGACATATATATTAATGATGGAAAAGAGAGCACCTATTACTATCAAGCCTTACCTGGAAGACAAGCTAATATTCCTGAGGGTTGGAACAAAGCAATTTGGGCTGAAGGATGGATACAAGAATTAATAATTCCTACATTAGATGAGAAAGGAAAAGTACAACTAAAAGAGATAAAAGGAGTAGTACAATTAAGCACCGATCCTACAGAAAGAACTATAATAATCTCAGTACCTGAAAAATACTTAGGTCCTGTAACACCTGACTGGAAAATCCTCGTGATATTATGTGGACAAGAAGGATACCCAAGACCTGGAAGCTGGAGAGTAAGAGAAGTAGAAGAAGAAGCTAAACAATGGAGATTTGGTGGTGGGGACGACTTCTACGGCGATCCTAATATCATAGATATGATTGTTCCCCCTGGAATGAAACAAGAGGATATACTGTCTAAATGGGTAAGTAGTGAAGATGAGGAAGAAAATGTTTATGTAGAATTACCCTTGATCCCCCTTAGGGTTTTAATGTCTCAATAAAGTAACCAATCAAAAAGCGGGGAGGATTTTTCCTCCCCGCTTTTATTTTTTTATAATTCTTGTTTACAAAAAAAATAATTAGCTATAAAATTATTTACTGTTATGAACAAACCATTACTTAGACATATTAAAAAGCTATTAATACAATACAGATGGAAATACATAACAGGAGCATTTTTTCTACTCCTTACAGACATATTCCAACTCATATCTCCAAGATTAATCGGTTGGGGAGTAGACTACCTTAATAAAGGATCCTTAACCTTTAAAAGCCTACTATTAGTATTTTCAGCATTACTACTTCTTGCCATACTTACGGCCATATTTCGCTTTTTTTGGAGAATACAAATCCTCGCAACAGCAAGAAAATTAGAAGCCCAAATAAGAGAAAAATATTTTACTCACCTACAAACTTTATCCCTTAACTTCTTTAACTACAAAAAGACGGGAGAATTAATGGCTCTTGCCACAAACGATTTAGGAGCTGTAAGAGAAATGTTTGCTTTTGGAGTAGTTATGCTACTGGATACAATTTTCCTTGGCACCCTTTCTATCTTCTTTTTATTAAGCATAAGCCCTAAACTTACTTTATACATTGCTATACCTCTCCCATTAATAACCTTAACTATTGCCTTCTTTGGGAAAATAACTCATAAAAGATTCAAACTTGTACAGGACAGCTTTGCAAAACTAACTGATAAGGCAGAGGAAACCATAGCTGGAATAAGAGTAGTAAAAGCCTATGTCCAAGAAGAAGCAGAATTAAAAAAATTTATAGAAAAAGCTCAAGATTTATTAAGTAAAAATATTCACTTGGTAAAGGCTTGGGGATTTATGTTTCCCACTATTGAACTTCTGGCAAATCTTTCTATTCTTCTCGTATTCTTATTAGGAGGCCTTGAAGTTATAAAGGGAAATATTAGTCTTGGTGATTTCATTGCCTTTAACTCATATTTAGGGCTTCTTATTTGGCCTATGAATGCCCTTGGATGGGTAGTTAACAATTTCCAAAGAGGTAGAGCTTCCCTTGAGAGGATAAATGAAGTTCTTGATGAAATTCCTGATATAAAAGACTCCCCTAAATCTATAAAAAAGGAAACATTAGAGGGTTATATAACTTTTAAAAATGTGTATTTTAAATATCCATCAAGTCCAAAATGGATCCTTGAAGATATCTCCATAGAAATCAAACCAGGAAAATTTTTAGGTATAACAGGTCCTGTTGGTTCAGGAAAAACAAGCCTTGTAAGTCTTATACCAAGATTATTCAACATACAAAAGGGAGAAATCTTTATTGATAATATCCCTATAAAGGATCTATCCCTTCATTACCTTAGAAAAAACATAGGATTTGTTCCCCAAGACAGTTTCTTATTCTCGGATACCATTGCAAACAATATAAGATTTGGAAAACCTGACCTAAGTGATGATGAAATCTATAAACTCATCAAAATCGTAGCATTAGAGGAAGATCTCAAAGAATTTCCTAACGGTATACACACTATAGTAGGTGAAAGAGGAGTAACCCTTTCTGGAGGACAAAAGCAAAGAGTTGCCATTGCAAGAGCTTTAGCCATAAATCCTCCTGTTCTTATATTTGATGATGCCTTATCTGCTGTGGATGCTAAAACAGAGAGGCAAATTCTTGAAAATCTTTTAGAGATAAGAAAAAACAAAAGCCTCATAGTAATTGCTCAAAGACTTTCTGTAATTCAGGATGCGGATGAAATAATTGTATTAAAGGAAGGGAAAATAATAGAAAGAGGTGACCACAATAAATTAATGAGGCTTGGTGGATTTTATGCGGAATTATTTGAGCAGCAAAAGATAGAATCAGAACTTGAGAGGAGAGAAGATGAAAGAATATTATGAAGAAGAAATATTAGGAAAAGCCTATGATTCAAGAATAATGAGAAGACTTCTCAAATATGCAAAACCTTATTTGCACTATATTCTCTTTGCTCTCCTTCTTATTATTCTTGTAACTGTATTAAAACTTGTAAACCCATATATAATCAAAAATTCCATTGATAAAAGTATAAACCCAATAGAGACAATCTTAATAAATAACCAAGAGTTAAGAGTTTACTATTTAGACGAAAAAATACCTAAGGATATACTGCAAAGGTATAAAAATATAATAAAAGACTTTAAAAGTAGAAAATATATATTGCTTGAAGATTTAAATAAATTAAGTTCTAAGGACAGAATTATTGTTAGATTTAAAGATATAAATAATCTTAAAAAATCAGCTTTAATTTATTTTTTAATCATACTTCTCATATTTACGCTAACTTATGCTCAAGTTTATATTCTAAATTTAACCTCTCAAAAAATCATTTTTGATATGCGAAAAGAACTCTTTGGACACATTCTTAAACTTCCCATAAGCTTCTTTGATAAGAACCCGGTAGGAAGACTTGTTACAAGAGTTACTAACGATACCGAAACTCTCCAACAAATGTATAATTCTGTAATCACTAGTTTTATTGTGGATATATTTCTAATTTTCGGACTTTCCATAGTAATGTTTCTCTTAAACTGGAAATTAGCCTTAATATGTATTGGCTCTCTTCCTATAGTAGGATATATAAGCTTTGTATTTAGAAAATATGCGAGGGAAGCCTATCGCAACTTTAGAATAAGACTTGCAAGACTTAATGCCTATTTAGCAGAACATATAAGTGGAGTAAGAGTAACCCAACTTTTTGCAAGAGAGAAAGAAAATGAAAAAGAATTTAAAGAAATAAACGATAAATTGTTAGAGGCACAGTTAAGAAATGTCTTTGTAAATGCTATTTTTAGACCTGTAGTAAGTGCTCTTGGCAGTATTATCTCAGCTCTTTTAATCTTTTTTGGTGGTTGGCAAATTATGAATAACCAAATATCCTTTGGAACTTTATTTCTCTTTATCTCCTATCTAGGAAGTTTCTTTCAACCCATTCAAGACATAGCAGAAAAATATGATATATTACAGGATGCCATGGCATCAGCAGAGAGAATTTTTCTTCTGAGGGACGAAAAAATAAGCATAGACTCACCTTCGAATCCTATAAGATTAACCCGAATAGAGGGAAAGATAGAATTTAGAAATGTATGGTTTGCTTACGACAAAGAATGGGTTATAAAGGATTTATCCTTCAAAATAGAGCCAGGAGAAAAGGTAGCCTTCGTAGGAGCAACAGGTGCAGGAAAGACTTCCATAATAAACCTTCTTACAAGATTTTATGACGTACAAAAAGGTGAAATTTTAATTGACGACATAAATATAAAGGATGTTGATCTTTATGATTTAAGAAGACAAATAAGTGTTGTACTGCAAGATGTACATCTCTTTGCAACTAACATCTTAGAAAATATTAGACTTAATAGAAATGATATACCTGAGGAAAAAGTAATAGAAGCTGCAAAATTAGTAAATGCTGATAAATTTATAAGAGAGCTTCCTCAAGGATACTATACACCTGTACAAGAGAGAGGAGCAACGCTTTCTGCTGGACAACGCCAACTCATTGCTTTTGCAAGAGCCCTTGTCTTTGAACCTAAGATTCTTATTCTTGACGAAGCCACTGCTAATATAGATACCCAGACTGAGAAACTCATACAAGATGCCATTGAAAAAGTAACTCAAGGTAGAACAAGCATAATAATTGCCCATAGGCTTTCCACAATTAAAAAAGTAGATACTATATATGTAATGCATAAAGGGAGAATTGTAGAAAAAGGAAATCATCAAGAACTAATAAGAAAAAGAGGAATATATTACCATCTTTACAAATTACAAAGTTTAAATTATGCTAACAAATAGAAACTTATAGGAGACACAAAAAGTGAGAAAAGTCATCATAGGAAGTATAGCTTTGTTAACCATAGGAAATATTTTTTCCCAAGGTTTTGATACGGTACCTGCTAAATCCATATTTATAGGTACTGAAGCTCTTAATTATTTTATCACTTATAACGATTCTCTAATTTATGCTTATCAAGATCAGATTGTTCTTCTCGATCTTAATACCTTTAAAGAGACAAGATTAGGAGTTAAGTCTTCAAAAGCTCAAGATTTTAATACTTATATCCTAAAATTTAAGTTGCTATCCAACGGTGATGTAGCCATAATAAATAACGAGCCATACCTAACAATATGGAATCCTGTTAAAAATAGCAAAATAGAATTACCATTTAATATAGAATACAATAAGAATGAAAAAAATAACCTTTTTATCTCTCAGCTTGAAATTATCGAGGATTTAGATATATCCAACACCGCTAAATTCATTTTTACTAAGAAACACATAACTAAATTGTTCCTAAATTTTATACCCATTGAAGACCACTATGAATACACGATTCTATCCTATCCTGAATTTAAAAAGCTTATTACCCTTAAGGAAATAAACTTTGAAAATGCAGTATTTTCACCTGATGATAATTTTTTGATCTTTAAAAATACAAAATATATAGAAGACTCTAATAAATTCTATGGACTTACTTTATATGATCTAAACAAACAAAAAGAATACAATCTTCTTCCAAACACCACAGTTATAGATTTTGACACAACCAAAAGTGCCAAACTTCTTGTAGCCTCCACAGAAGAGACTGGCACAAAAATTATTGATCTAAAAAGTTTAAATGAAATTTCTACACTTCCAATCTCAGGCTATGTAAAATTTAGTCCTCTTGAGAACCTTCTAATAGTAGAAGGAAACAGAAGTATAAATATATTTGATATTAAAAATAAAGAATTAATAGCAACCTACTTAGGATCTAATTCTTCTCTATCTCCTTCCCAAACCTATATGGCTTATGCTTTGAGCAAGAATTTCGCTTCTCTTTCAAGGGAAATCCTCATTATAAATAGGGAAAACAATGAGCAAAAAAGAATCAATCTTAAAGAAGACTATTTTGTGGAAGATATTCAATTCTCAAAAAACGAAAACTTTTTAATAATAATGCTATCAGGAAAAGATGGCTATAAAATAGAGATCTACAAAAAGTCTCCTTAGTACTCCTGCAAAAGTTTTAACATCTCCCTATCAAGCTTATGTCCATACCAATCTTCATACTCCACATCTGATCTATCAGAATCAAGAATACCAAAAGGTCCCTTAAAATTCCAAAGTGCAAAACCTATATCCCTTTCTTTTAAAATCTCAAGAAGATCTCTAAGCCATGCGATTACTACCTTATGAGGTGTAAACTTATATGCCCCCGCCTCTCCACAATGAACTCCTACTCCCATTCCTATTAGTTTTGCCCACTCATCATAATGTCTTTCAAGTTTTTCCCTATCCCATATTTCTCCATAATGCCAGGCGCCTGGCCACTTGGGCTCTGGCCAATTTTCTCCCCCCACCCAATTTGCTTTATAATGGGTAAGCCCCATAGGAAGATATCCCCTACAACTTTGGACTACATTAAGATCTGAAAGCTCTGGAAGAGGAGAATTTCCATAGGAAATACCATCTATAATGATCAGCCTTTCTGAATCAATATTTCTTATATATTCTACTGTGCGCCTAATTACTCTATTATGATCCTCTCTTGTCATGACTTCAGGAGAAGGATGCAAAGGCTCATTTACCAAATTAAAACTTAAATACTTAGATGAAACCCTTTTATATCTTTTCGCAAAAATACCCCAATGAAAGCAAAAGGCATCAAGAGCAGATTCATCCCTCCAGAGATTAAATTTTTCTGTAAATTCATTGTTTACACAATAGCCAGGTGCTCTGTGAAAATTTAAAGAAACATGAATATTGTACTTTTGCCCCCATGCCACCACTTTATCTATTTTCTCTAAAATTTCTTCCTTTATTTTGTAAACATTATCATCTTCTATCCATAGCCTATAACAAAGGGGAATTCTAACAAAGTTAAAACCCCACTCACTAATCCACTTAAAATCTTCCTCATCAAAATCCTTCGCAAGATGAAAAAGAAACATATTTGTCAGATTAAAACCCTTCCATCTCGGAATAACATTTTTTATCTTCAAAACTATACCTCCTATCTAAAATAAGTTCATATATTCCTTTCAGGTATTAATGCCCTAAGAAGAGGCGTTCTCCATTCATTTTTCTCAGGATCAAACACTCCAAATCCAGAATAAAATTCCCAATATGACCAAGCAATACCTCTTTTTTCTGCAGATCTTGCCACAAAATCTGTCCACCTTACCCTTGACTCCATATCTGCCTTTGAATATGCTCCAAACTCCCCCATATAAAGGGGTATATTGCCATGCTCTTCTGCCCAACTTACTGCCATATCAAGTTCTCTTTCTATTTCCCTTTTCTCTTCCTCAGTACCTAACCATTTTACTCCTACAGGTAAATCAATTTTTACCCACCCTGCCCCCTGATGAGTAAAAGGGAAAGGATTGTAATAATGAAAAGTAATTATGATATTCCCATCATTTTCTGGAATTATCAATTTCTCAAGATTATATAAACTATTCCAATTATCTGGTCCTACAATAATCTTCCTTTCAGGATTCGTTCTCCTTATAACTTCAATAGCCTCTTTTAAAAACTGATTCCATAATTCACTACTCAGATTTTGAGTAGGCTCATTTAAAAGTTCAAAATAAAGATTATTAGGGTAATCCTTGTAGTGTTCAGAAATCTGTCTCCATATAGCTAGAAATCTTTCTTTTTCCCCTAAGGGATCCTCCATTATCTCTTCATAATGATGAATGTTTATAATAACATGGAGATTATTTTTAAGTCCTTCTTCTATTAAATGATCCACTCTGTCAAAAATTCTTTTCTCAATAGAATATGGGGCTTCTTTTTGAGTATAAACACTCCACTTTATGGGAATTCTTACATGATCAAAACCTGCTTAATTATATAACCACTCCAAGCCCCCTCATAAGGAGCTTCTAAAGCATCCCCAAAATTAATTCCTCTCTTAATAGGAAGATTGTTCATTCTCTCCCCACTCCTATCTATTTTATTTTTGTTTCAGGAATCAATGCTTTGAGGAGTTCGATCCTCCACATCTTATTTAACCCATCATAAACTCCAAAGCCTGCCGAGGCAAAATCCCAATATGACCAAGCAATACCTCTTTTTTCTGCAGATCTTGCTACAAAATCTGTCCACCTTACCCTTGACTCCATATCTGCCTTTGAATATGCTCCAAACTCCCCCATGTAAAGGAGAACATTACCATTTCTCTTTGCCCACTCCAAAGTAAAATCAAGTTCTCTCTCAATAGCTTTTTTCTCTTGGTCAGAACCGGTCCATTTTACTCCTACAGGAAGTTGAGGTTGAACCCAATCTGCACCCTGATGGGTAAAATTAAAGGGATTATAGTAATGAAAACTTACTATTAAATTTCTATCTTGAGGAAGCTTCAAAAAAGATATAGTATTATAGTTTGCCCAATTAGCAGTATCTATCACAATTTTCCTTGTAGGATTAGTCTCTCTTATAACCTTTACTGCCTCAGCTAAATACTCATTCCAAAGTTGAGGAGTAAGATTAGTATTTGGTTCATTTAGAAGCTCAAACCACAAGGTATCAGGATAATTTTTATAGTGTTCTGCTATTTGTCTCCATAGAGCAAGAAACCTCTCTTTATGCTTTTCTGGATTTTGCATTAGCTCTTCATAATTATGAATGTTAATTATTATATATAATTTATTTTTAAATGCCATTTCTATTATATGGTCTACCCTCTCAAAAAGATAATCTCTAATAGTATAAGGAGGTTCATAAGCGGCATGCCCATTCCACCTTATAGGAACCCTTATATGATCAAAACCTGCCTTTTTCACTAATTCAAAATATTCATCCTTTACATAAACCCCCCAGGACCCTTCAAAAGGAGCCTCAAGCCCTGTTAGATTTACTCCTCTTCTAATAGGAAGTTTCTCTTGAGTATATCCATTGATGTTAAAAATAAATAAAGTTAACAAAATTATCCACAAAATCCTCCTCATTCCCTCTTTCCTCCTTTAAATTACTTTTCCCCTCTCACCCCAAAGGCATTTTTTAAACCAAATGACAAGCCACAAAATGTCCGGGAGATACCTCCCTAAAAGCAGGTTCTTGTTTTCTACATACATCCATCACATATTCACATCTACTCTGGAATCTACACCCAGGAGGAAGATCGATTGGGGATGGTATCTCACCTTTAAGAGCAGGGAATCTCTTTTGTCTTTCCCCATCCCTTGGCATTTTAGGTACCGAAGCGAGTAGTGCTCTGGTATAAGGGTGCAATGGGTTTTGGTATAACTCTTCCTTAGGAGCCATCTCTACTATTGCTCCTAAGTACATAACAGCAACTTTATCAGAGAGATATCTTACTACAGCTAAGTCGTGGGATATAAATAGGTAAGATATCTTAAATCTTCTCTTAAGCTCGTAAAGGAGAGAGACAATCTGTGCCTGAATTGACACGTCTAAGGACGAAACAGGCTCATCTGCCACAATGAATTTAGGATTTAATGCAAGAGCCCTTGCTATTCCTACCCTTTGTTGTTGTCCCCCAGAAAACTCATGAGGAAAGGCATCTATAACCTCTCTTCCAAGACCTACTATTTCAAGAAGCTCCTCCACAGCTCTTCTTCTTTCTTCTTTTGTACCTATTTTATGGATTATTAAAGGATCCTCAATATTCTGCCCAATAGTCATCATGGGATTTAAAGATGCAAGAGGATCCTGGAATATAATTTGCATAAATCTTCTTCTCTGTCTTAATTCTTCTCCACGAAGTTTCCTTATATCTACCCCATCAAATATTATCTCTCCATCATCAGGTTCTATAAGTCTTAATATACTTCTTCCAAGGGTAGACTTGCCAGATCCACTCTCTCCCACAAGGCCCAAAGTTTCTCCTTGTTCCAAAGAAAAAGACACATTATCTACAGCCTTTAAAAACTTTCTTCTTACAGGAAAATATTTTTTTAAGTTTTTAACTACCAATAATTCAGGCATTGAATTTTCCTCCCTTCACAAGATGACAAGCTACATAGTGTCCATCTTCCACCTCTCTATACTCTGGCTCAACTTCTTTACAAATATCTTGAGCATATGGACACCTAGGATGGAATCTACAACCAGATGGTGGATTAACTAAGCTTGGTGGGTTTCCAGGTATGGGCTTTAAAGTACCCTCTTTTGCGTTTATATCTAAGGTGGAACTTATTAAGCCATTGGAGTATGGATGTAGTGGATTTCTTATAAATTTATCTATAGGAGCATACTCGGCAATTTTTCCTGCGTACATTACCATAATAGTATCTGCAAAATTCATTGCAAGGGTAACATCATGGGTTATAAATATAACACTGGTTTTAAACTCTTCTTTCATGTCTGATAACAAATTCAATATTTGAGCTCTCACTGTAACATCTAATGCTGTTGTTGGCTCATCAGCAATAACAAGCTTTGGATTACATGCAAGAGCAATTGCAATCATAACCCTTTGTCTCATTCCACCTGAAAACTGAAATGGATAATCCCATACTCTGGTTTTGTATTCTGGAATTCCTACGACCCTTAAAAGCTCTATAGCCCTTTCCCTTGCTTCCTTGTCAGACATAATCTTGTGCCACAAGATAGGCTCCATTATCTGGATACCAATTCTCATAATAGGATTCAAGCTTGTCATTGGATCCTGAAAAACAATAGAGATATCTTTTCCTCTTATCTGTCTTAATTCTTCCTTACTCAATTTTAATAGATCTTTACCCTCAAATATGGCTTCTCCATCTACAATTCTTCCATTTCCCTTAATAAGTCTTAGAAGGGAAAGAACTGACTGAGTCTTCCCAGAACCACTTTCCCCCACAATAGCTAAGGTTTCTCCATAATCCACTTTATAACTAACACCATCCACAGCTTTAACCACACCATCATATCTATCAAAATAGGTTTTTAAATTATTAACTCTTAATAGTTCTGCCATGGCTCTATACCTCACTCCTTGGATTAAATGCATCTCTCAAACCATCCCCTACATAAGTGAAGGCAAGAAGAGTAATAGCAAAAGTCAAGACTGGGAAAATAACCATATGAGGGAAAGCCATAATATATCCTATCCCTGCACCAATCATATTTCCCCAAGAAGGCATAGGTGGTCTTACTCCCATACCAATTAATGCTAAACCACTTTCTACCCATATTCCATTAGGTATTCCAAAGGCAAGGCTAACAATTATAGGACCCAACATATTAGGTAAAATGTATCTTCTGATAATATAACTGTCTTTTGCCCCAAGAGCTCTTGCTGCTTCCACAAAATCAGCGTGTTTAAGATACATAACCATTCCTCTAACAAGCCTTGCCATACCAGCCCATCCCGTAAGACCCACCGCTACAAGAATAGTAAAAAGTCCTCTTCCCATAACGGTAACCAATATGACGTTAAAAAGGAATGTTGGAAAAGCATACATGATATCTGTAATCCTCATAAGGAATGTATCTACCGCACCACCTCGAAATCCAGCTATGGATCCAATTATAACACCTATTATTAGTACTACTATTTGGGAGCCAAATCCTATTAACAGTGCGTTTCTCATAGCATATAAGTTTCTACTAAACATATCCCTACCTAAATCATCAGTACCCCACCAAAATCTTGCACTTGGCGGTTCAAAGGTATGAGCATAATGAGGTTCATCATAAGGGTATGGGGCAATCCAGGGAGTAAATATGGCTGCTATGGTGATTATTATAATATAAATTAATCCTGCAACAGCCATTTTATTTCTTTTAAACCTTCTCCAAGCAGCAGACCAATAACTTACCCTCTTTGTTTTCTGCTTTAATGCGACTTCCATTTAGCAAAACCTCCTTCTATATTCATAAAGCCCATTTGTTATTGATATTTAATTCGAGGATCTAAGAAGGCATAGATAATATCCACTAAAAGATTCATTAACATAACTGACAAAGAAAGAATAAAAGTTGAGGTTACAAGGAGAGGATAATCCCTCATAGAAGCAGCATTCACAAAAAGTTGCCCAAGGCCAGGAACTCTAAATAAGTTTTCAATCCACACTGTTCCTGTAAAAAGGAATGCAAGTTGAGGACCAATAACAGTAACTACAGGCAAAAGTGAATTTCTTAAAGCATGTCTCATAATTACCGCCCTATCTGTTCCACCCTTTGCATAAGCAGTCCTTATATAATCCTGATTCAATACGTCAAGAAGACTTGATCTTGTAAACCTCGCAATTATTGCCATAGGACCCAAAGCAACAGTAATAACAGGCATAATCATCTGTTTTGGAGTTTCCCAACCTGAGGTAGGAAGCAATCTCAAATAAACACTAAATATTATAACCATTATAACACCAATAAGATAGGCAGGGATAATACTTCCTATCATTGAGAAAAACATGGTAATATAATCTACCCATGTATTCCTCCTTAAAGCAGCAAGCACCCCAAGAGGTATTCCCACAATTACAGCGAGAGCCATAGCCAGAATTGCAAGGGTAAAGGTCACAGGAAATCTTCTTGCTATTTGCACTTCTATAGGCTCGTTAGGATTAGAAAAGGATGGACCAAATTTAAATCTAAAGGCATCTTTTAGGTAATTCCAAACCTGTTTCCACAAAGGTACATTTAGTCCATACTTTTCCTCAAATCCTTTTATTAATATTTGAAGTTGTTCAGGAGTCAAAGTGGCAACTTTACCAGCACTTGCCTGGAATTGAGCAATATTAAAAAATTCACCAGGAGCAAGCCACATAAGTACATAGGTTATGATTATCACTACTACGATTGATACGAAAATAGTAAAGAGTCTTCGTAAAATGTACTTTAAAAGGCCCATTTTCTACCTCCTTTACATAATTTAAAAAGGGGGAGAGTTTTATACTCTCCCCCTGGTATTTTACTACAAGTTAGTCTTTAAGATTAAGCCACTTAAAGTTAAAGAATCCAGGACCCCAAGAGAACTTGTAGAGCATCAAGCCCTCAAGTTTTGGATTCTGTACCCATTGTGCCTTCGCAAGATAAATTGGTACCATGTAGTATGCATCTTGCATAAGTTGGAGTCCATAATGAGCTACTTTTACTGCCTCACTGAATGGCCTATTAACTGTTCTATATCTCCATCTTAATGCATTCTTTGCTCTCTCAGTAAGATTAAGATACCAATTTTGGAATATCTGTTGTCCTACAATCTCTCTTCCTGCAAGTCTCCAATAATTAGTCTTCTCCGCATCAGTCTTTGCAGCCTTCCATTTTTCATAAAGTTCATCAAATCTCTCATACCATTCCGGTTTGGTAGTTAGATCTGCTACCCATAATTTCTCAGGCTCTGTGCTTACAATTTTCTTGTAAGTTTCATATAATGTCTTCCTTGCTTCAAGTAATGGTTTCCAATCTGCCTCAGTTAATCCACCACTTTTTCTCAACCATGCATCTTGCTCCTGTTGTAACTCATAGTATCTCTTTCTTGCAGAAGTTGGAAAATCATAGAACCAAACGGTATGGTCAGAGTTCTTAAACAATGCACCAATCTCTAAGTTATTCATTGGAGCACCTATCACAGTGAATCCAGCCTTAGAATCAGGTGAGAAGCTTGGCCATACATAGGAGTTCCAATATAATCCAGACTCTATATTCTCAATTATTACGTTAACTCCAAGATTCTTCTTCCATTGATCTACTATGAACTCTACCACTGGATCGCCACCACCAGTGATGTAGAATAAAAGAGTCTTCAAGCCTTTCCCACCAGGATATCCCGCTTCTGCAAGTAATTGTTGAGCCTTCTTTACATCAAAGGGTATTCCCTTTAGTTTGTCTCCAATGGGGTTACCATCAGGCCAATATTTATTAAGGGGTAATGCTCTTCCACCAAGAACATCCTTACAAAGTTTTTCCCTATCTATAGCCATAGCAAGAGCTTGTCTTAATTTTTCGTTATCCATTATTGGATCAAATCCACGAGACCATTGATATCCATTCCAGAAGCAATCCATCACATCTTCATGAAATTCTTTGGAGAGTTTAGGATCAGATGTTACAAATCTGTACTCAGCTACGTTGTTAATCATTGCAGCATCAAGTTCTCCTGCTTGATATTGCTGGATTCCAAGTCCACCAAACTTAAGCACAATCCTATCTACGTTTCCTCTTTCACCTACATAGTTGGGATTCTTCACCAAGGTCATGTCTTTTCCAGGTGTCCAAGATACAGGAATATAAGGTCCATTAACTACTATTTTTCCAGGTCTCCACCAGTTCTGAGGATCTGCCTCAACACTCTTTCTATGAATTGGCACTCCTTGAGCTACGCAGAGCCATTCTTTCATATCATATCTTGGAGTGGTGAGCCTAATCTCTAATGTATAATCATCAAGAGCCTTTACCCCAAGTTTATCAGGATCCAATGCTCCAGATTTTACTGCCCAGAAGTTCTCAATAAATTGAAGTGGACCTGCCCATGCAGGAAGATCTGGAATCTTAGGACTTGCGTAGTATTTGAAGGACCATTCAAAATCCTTTGCAGTCACCGGATCACCATTAGACCACTTCTTATCCTTTCTTAATTTAAAAGTCCATACCTTGTAATCCTTAGAAACCTTATAACTTTGTGCAATAACTGGAACGACTTTTACACCACCAAGTCCTTTAGGATCGGGAGCATACCCATAAAGTCCCTCAAAAATTGTTCCCTGTGCTAATATATGTTGAGCTTGCCAATAGTAAGGAATCAATCCAGGGGTATCCCAGAAAGGCAAACTCACAACTTTTTCCTTTTGTCCATTAATTACCCCCGAAAATAGGAAAACTAAAACTAAAACCAACAAAATAATTAAACCTTTTTTACTACGCATTTAATCACTCCTCCCCCAAAAATTTTAAAAATTTTTAAAGGAAAACGATTTTAAAAGAATTAATATTTTACCCCATCACCTCCTTCCTAATTGGAACTAATTTCGTTAATGATTTTATAATAGGCATTTCCAGATGTCAATATAATTTTAAACTGAAATTAAATGATTTAAAGGGTTTTAATGATTTCAAACTGAAACCATACCCTTTATTTACTTAACCAGTTTGATGTATAATATCAAGAAATAAAAAACTTTGAGGTGAGGTATATTGAGAAAGGTTAAGATTAATATAAGAGATATAGCAAGACTTGCTAATGTGTCTGTAGCTACAGTCTCAAGGGTTATTAATGGTAGTCCTAATGTAAGTGAAAAAACAAGGAAAAAAGTACTGAAAATTATTCAGGAGTACGACTACCATCCCAGTGCTTTTGCTCAAAAATTATCTAAGGCAAGAACTCAAATTGTAGCCCTTTTAATTCCTTATGAAAGAGGCTTTATATTATCAGATGCCTTCTTCCCACCATTAATAAAGGGTATGACTGAGGTTTTTGACAAAAAAGAATACAATATTATGTTATCAATGATTGAATCTCCTTACATACCACAAAAATATGTCTCTCTATACAAAAGAGGAATTGTAGATGGATATATCTTAGCAAACGTGAAAAAAGATGATCCTTTTCCAGAAATTCTCTATGAAGAAAATATTCCCTTTGTAAGCGTGGGAAGAGTATCATCAAAGCTTAAGAAATATCCTTACGTAGACACTGACAATGTAAAAGGTGCCTTTGAAGCTACTACTTATTTCTTAGAGAAAGGACATAAGAGAATAGCTCTATTGAAAGGAAATAGTAACTATAACTTTATTCAAGATAGATATGAAGGCTACATACTTGCTCTTAAAAAATATGGAATAAAACCAGATCCTAAATTAATAGTAGAAGATACCCTTACTATAGATGGTGGCTATAAAGCCATGAAAAAGTTATTAAAAATAAATAACCCTCCTACGGCAGTTCTTGCCTGTAGCGATTACATGGCCATAGGAGCAATGGATGCTATCTTGGAAGAAAAATGGGAAATCCCAGAAGATGTTGCCATAATTGGATTTGATGATCTATATATTGATGGGAAAATAGAACCACCTCTTGCCTCGGTAAGACAAGAAATAGAAGAAATGGGAAAAGAAGCAGCAAAACTTTTTCTGCATATTCTTGACAACCCTATAGACTTTGAACCCATAATCCTTCCTGCTACCTTTATATGGAGAAGATCAGCAGGATAAGATTAAATTACTTCTTTCTTTTCAGAAAGAATTTTTATATTCCCTATTCCTGACCTTACCCGCAAATGTATTATCTCCTTCTCTCCACCCTTTCCCTGTTCTATGTTTTTATCCACAGAGATTCTTCCTATTCCTGCTTCTGTGGAAAGATCTAAAATCACATTTTCAGGTATGTATACTTCTATACTACCTACTCCGCCTTCTACTTCCACATAACAAGAGAATTTTGGTAGATATACTTTTAAATTTCCAACTCCACCTTTAACTGACAAATTTCTTAATTTAAAATTTTTCATATTCAAAACTGCATTTCCCACTCCTCTCTCAAAATTTAAGTTAAGAAAGATATCAGACGAAATATTAAGATTAATTTGATCTGCATTTGACATATAAAAGAAGCCAAATTCCAATTCTTCATTCTCAATTTTTAAAGAAAGACTTAATTCCCCATTTTGCTCTTCTTCCTTTATTTTATTAATATAAAAATCTGAATTAGATTTTATGTAGATTAAATCTTCTTTATTTTTCACCCCTTCTAATATCACACTTCTTATCCCAGTAGAAATATCTAAATTAAGTACCTTTACATTCTCTTTAAAAGGATATCTCCATTCCTTATAGTAAAAATCGTGTCCTCTACCTCTAAAAAAGGGCCTTCCATAAGTAGATAAAAATACAATGAAAAAGACTAATAGGAAAATAATTAAAATGGTCACCCAGCTTCCCCATCTTTTTTCTCCAATAAGCAAATCAAGTCCCCAAAAGATGAAAATTAAGGGCCACAGCTTAAGAAGATCTTTCCAGTAAAAATGGATCACTCTCAATTCTGATAAAAGTAATAATAACCCGCTCAGAATTAGAAAAATACCTAATAAAGAGATTCGTCTTTTCATAATATCACCCCTTTATTTTTTAAAAAGAAGTAAAATACCCAAAAAGATAAAAAGTAAAGCAAGCATTAAACCAAAAGAGACATGAAAAATCCCAAAAGTCCTTCCTAGAAAATAAACTCCAATAGCAAGAAATAACCATCCCAAAAGTTCTCCATCACTCCTATAAGAGCGAGGTTCACTATATTCAGGCTCTTCAGGAATAACAAGAGCACAAATAATATAAAGAAGAACACTTAAAGGACCTAAAAAAAGAATTGAAAATATAAAAATAAGTCTTATTAAAACAGGGTCTATACCCAAATATTCACCTATTCCTCCACAAACTCCTAAAAAAATCCTATCTTTTTTACTTTTATAAAGTTTTTTTTCCATATTTTCTTCCTCCCTTTATAGATGTTGCGCTGGACCCGAAGGTGTTATAGTATCGTCTTTTCTCTCTATGTTTTCAGGCTCTTCAGGAATAACAAAGGCTGAAAGGAAATATAATATTATTAGAGTAAAATGAAAGGGTATGAGAAGAAAAATAAAAATAAGCCTAACTATTGTAGGATCAATATTTAAATATTCCGCTATTCCTCCACAAACTCCTAAAATGACTCTGTTCTTCCTACTTCTATACAGCTTTTTCTCCATAAATTTACCTCCTCCCTTTTTACTCACTTGTAAATACTCTATTACCCCATTAAAAGTTGCAACCAAAATTTTAAATTTTCTTTAAAATAAAGATGATATAATCCCTTTCTAAAATCCCTAAAACCGGAGGTGAAGATAGCATATGAAGGTAAGACAAATTCCCTACCTTGCTTTGGGACTTGCCTTATTAATTCTAGGAAGTTATCTAAGCTTTTATCTTCCATTTACTCAAATTCCCTTCACTTTACAAGTATTTTTTCTTTTCCTTATTACCCTATATTTTTCTCCAGTAGAAACCTTTTTTATCGTATTTGCATACTTACTTCTTGGAGGAATTGGTCTCCCAGTTTTTGCAGGAGGAAAAGGAGGTCTAAATGCACTTTTTGGACCTACCGGAGGATACCTCTTTGGATTCCTAATTGGAGGAATTATTATTTCTATGGTTAAAAAATACTCTGAGATCCTTGCCCTATTTTTAGGTATTCTTATAATATATCTAACTGGCAGTATATGGCTTTCCAACTCACTAAAAATAAGTTATTATAAAGCCCTAATTACAGGAGTACTCCCATTTATACCTTATGACTTTGCAAAGGCTTTAATCTCCTATCTTATATGGCAGAGATTAAAGAAACAATTAAAAACTAATAAGTCTTAGCTATGATATCCTCAGGCAGTAAATCTCCAACCTTAATCTCGGCAAGAGCCATCACTTCATCGGCACCACCATAATAGATAAGTATTTCGTCATTTAAATCAAGAGTTTCAGTGGAATCTTTATTCTTTGGAACTACTCCACAGGTAAACACTACATTAGGAACCCATCCTTCAACTTCATAAATTTCCTCAGGTTGAAGGATGGGCTCTGCAGATCTATATATAATTTTTTCTGGATCATCAAGAGGAGTCAAAACCACTCCCAAACCATATGCCTTTTTACCCATCCAATCTCCTACCCCATGATAAATATGAAGCCAACCATATTTTGTCTTCAAAGGAGGAGCTCCTGCACCAATCTTTATACTATCCCAAAATTTAGGAGTTGGCATTAAAAAAGTTCTTCCTACTTTAATACTTTTTCTCTTCAATTCATCAGTGTAAAGAATCTGCATATCAGGAGGAATTCTATGAATAAGAGCAATCTTCTTTTCTAAAAGTTCAGGAAAGATGTTCACAAAATCATCCTCTACTCTCTTCCCATTTGAATATTCTTCCTGCCTTTCATCTACCAAATATAAAACCGCATCTTTATCTTCTAAATATTTAAAAATTGGTCCATTCCTAATCCATGCATTATTCCATTCCTCATAACTTCTAAAACTTTTTACTCCTTTTAAAAACACCTCAACAGGAATCTTGGCAAGCGCAAGTTGTACCACATCCCCATATGCAGTATAGGTCATATACAAATTGTTGTCTATCAAGCTCAATCTTGGGTCCTCAGTTCCCCCAACCTCTCTTATCATTCCAAAAGTCCTTTTATGAAATCTTCTCCTTTGCTCAGGATTTTTAGGCATCTCATAGCTTTCCTTAGGTCCAAATATGGGATAATCCAATCTCCCCTCCTGAGTATATCCATCCCTTGACCACCATAGGCCAATCCTGGAAACCCCATCCTCTCCTAAGGCTCTGTATAAAACATAAGTAGTCCCTTTTATTCTTATAGCTCCAGCATTATAAACTAATTTTTCCCAAGCCACTTTTTTCCTTCCCACATTAATATAAACTTTTGGTCTTGCTTTAAATAGAGGATTATTCATATATCTTATAGCCTTTTTAGAAGAGATATAAAGAGGAGGATTAAGTACATCTCTAAATATAAATATGAACTGACTTCCCACCCTCTCAGGAGAATGAGCATAAGCAAAAGCCCGAGAAGTCCCAAGGATTAGATTTCTAAAATAGTCATTAGTAAAAATAAGGTCTATCTTATAAAATAACTCCTCCTTATTTCTAAACTTCATCACACCTGTACTGAGTTCTGTAGGAGTAATTCCTTTAATTTCTGTCTTCTCCTTACCATCAAATTTTATAACTTCGTTATATAGAAAATTTGTAAAAATCTTGTCTTTAACTATCACAGGAGTTCTACAACCTATAAGCTTATATACGTGAAAGGGCTCCACATCTTTTCCTCCATCAATAATCACAAGATCTACAGCAGATATGAGTTGTAATTCATCATACCATACTCCTCCAAGGGTTATACTATTTACATCAATACCCTGCTTTTCAATAAATCTTTTAACGAGGACTTCCCTCTCCGCTGTGGACACAAAAACCATAAAGTAAAAATCTTGCTTTCTCTTTAATTCAGAGAGTTGTAAAAGAATATTTTCAAAACTATAATCAGCTATGACAAGAATTGCCTTTTTATTCTCTGGAATTCTAAACTTTTCTCTAGATACTGTAACCTGCTTCTCTACTACTGGATACGATGGAAAGTTAACAAGGTAGATGTTTTTTGGTAGATATTCTTCCCAGAAGAAAGCAATAATCCCATCCCATTGATGTTTCCAAAGGGGATGATCAGGCATTTTGTAAGCTCTTGGATAATTCAAAAATAATACTTTACCCTTTACTTCTTTTAATTCTTCTAAGAGGATCCTCCATGGTACCTGAGCCTTAGGAGTGTCTATGACAAGATACAATTTGTAATCCTTATTTCTAATTCTATAATCGTAGGATATTTCCACCCTATATCCTTCCTCTTCCCAGTAATTTATAACTGGAGTTAGGAAATCATTAAATCCTATCACATTTATTACATCGCCTTTTGTAAAAACCATATAACCTATTTCCTCCCTCTACCAATTTTTACTTCTTTCATTGGTTTTTGTTATTCCAAGGTAAATATGATATAAAATTAAAGAAAAAAATCAAGGAGAAAAAATATTCCCATTAATTACCTTTCTTATTGACTTACACTCTCAAGAAAACTCCCTTGAGACCATAAGCCTATCCTTTGTAGGAGATCTTTTTATTCAAAGACAATTATTCAATTCATATTATGATCCCCAAAGGAAAACTTATTATTTCCCAGAAGAAATATTTGAAGATATAAGAGAATACATAAACAAAGATTTTTCCTCTATTGTCATTGATACTCCTGTGGCCACCAATCTTTGTCCTCCCTCAGGATACCCCTCATATAATGCTCCTATAGAGATTCTGGACACTTTAAAAAGGGTTGGATTTAACATAATGATCACTTCAGGAAATCATGCCTTAGATAAAGGAGAAAGAGGACTTATTGCTACTATAGAAAATATAAGAAAAAGAGATTTATATTATGTAGGAACAAATAGTAAAAAAGAGGAAAGTAAAAAGTATCTCATCTTAGAGAAAAATAATATAAAAATTGGAGTCCTTGCATATACTTTTAGCACAAATGGTATTCCTTTACCCAAAGGTAAGGAATACTTCGTTAATCTAATAGATAGAGAGAAAATCAAAAAAGATCTTAGTAAGGTAAAAAATCTCTGTGATTTCAAAATAGTTTACCTACATTGGGGGAATATAGAGTATTTAGACGAAGTAGAAGAATGGCAAAAAAGACTTGCAAAAGAAATTATAAACTATGGTGCAGATCTTATAGTAGGAAGCCACCCTCACGCCATTAAAACCTATGAAAACATAGAGGGAAAATGGTGTTTCTATGCTCTCGGCAACTTTTTTACTGACCAATATGGGGTATATAGACCGGAGGTAAAATACGGGTATATATTAAACCTTTACCTTTTAAAATACAAAGAGAGAGTAAACATTATTAAAAAAGATATAATCCCCATATTCATTTGGAGAAAAAGTTTAGGAAGTAAATATGAATACAAGCTTTTAAAGGCAGAGAAGGTTAAATACTTATCAAATATTGATGTTAAGGATAAAATATACTTAAAAAGGGTAAAGAAAATTCTTAGATTAGAGGAGGAACAAATATGAGAAATAAATCCATAGGAATTCTTTTACTCCTTGTAGGCGTCTTCCTTCTTCTTGCAAACTTTAATCTTCTTAGGGGAGAAATATTTTTATTGCTTTTGAGCGCTATCTTTTTAATTCTATATTTTAGAATGAATAGAAATATTGGATTCTTGATCCCAGGATGCATTCTTTTTTCTATATTTCTCTTTAACACAGTAAATAATCTTTTTAATATAAACCCAATTCACAGTCTAACTTTTATAGGAATAGGCTTCTTAGGAATATATTTTATTCATTATTTTGGAAAAAGAGATATTAGTCCTGGAGAAAAATATTGGTCTTTATATCCTGGAATAATATTAATTATAATTGGTATTTTAATTAGCCTAATCCAAAGTTTCCCCGACTACTTAAGATATCTCATACCAATAGTCCTTATAATTGTTGGAGTATTTTTACTTTTCAGACATCAAAAATAATTCTTAGCCTACAAAAACATACCGCATAAAATAGATTCCAAAGAATATTAAAAACACAGAAGCAAAGTATAAAATAACTTTGTATATCCTTTTCCAAAAAGGAAGGGATAAACCTTGTCCTATAAGCCCGATAAAGGCATACCATACATAATCGGAAAGGATATGCCCAAAATAAAAACTCAAAACTCCGAAAATCAAATAATCTTTTGCTTGAGTAAGAAAACTAACACCAATAGTAATCCACCACATAAGCCAGTAGGGATTAGAAAAAGAAACCAAAATACCACCGAGAATACTTGGAATTTTTAAAGAAGATGCATTTTTAATATGAATATTATTTTTCAAAAGAGAGACAAATAATCCTATTCCCATGTAAAGAAGGAATAAGCTTCCAAGAAAAGAAAAAATCTTAAGAAAAACCTGATTTTGTAAAAAAGGCTGTAAACCTAAGAGAAGAAGTATCACAAGAATTCCTTCAAGAATAGCATGCCCAGTAACTATTTTTACCGACTCAAACCAACCTTTTATGCTACTTTGAGTAAGAACCATGGTAAGCATAGGACCTGGTGAAGATGCCCCTGAAAAACCTACAAGAAAACTTGTAATGAATATACCCCAAATTCCCAAACTCATAGTCTTGTCTCCCCTATAATAAGATTTTTAAATCTCAATTCTCTCAAAAATTGTATCTGACTTTTGTCTATCTTAAAAAGATGAGAAAGACAATTACAATCGGAAGCTCCAAACTTGGGCACTATCTCACCAGTTATGGATTTTGCTATCTTACATTCCCACTCCTTGCTAAGCTCTCTATATAAAACCTCAACAATTTTTACCTTTCTATTTGCCAAAAGATAATCAATATGCCAATGAAATTTCTTATCTTTTGATAAATGTCTTTTTATCCTCTTTTCCAAATTATTTTGTGCAGATCCAACATATAAATATATCCCCTTTTTAAAGGTTAGTTTTCCAAGGCTTCCCACTTCTACCTCTATATCTTCCTCTACTTCTAACACTAATACATATATTCCCTTCATTGACTTAAGTTTATCAGTTTGAAAGTGTGTGGACTAAGTAATATTTTAATCCTTTTATCTTTATAATTTAGGAACACTTCTGTTCTATAGGGTAAGAAAGACTCAAGAATGGCATAATTATTATCATATAAGAAGAGCCCTATCTTTTCCTTCCCCTCAAGATATATATTTATCTTTTCCATAAAAACTTTTCTTATCTCATTTAGAACATCTACAGGAAAATTATATAGGTCAGAAAAATTATCGGGTATATTTAAAACATATAATTTCCCTTTCCCATAAAAATCTTTCAAAAGAATAGGAAAATTCTTTTCTCCCTTTATGCCCACAATTAGGGGCCAAGAAGAATTAGTATAATACTCAAGAATCGGGAATAATATCTCCTTTGAATGAATATACTTGGTAAAGCCAGTCATAGCTGGGTCAATAGCAAAAAAGTCTAAATAAGCTTTACCGTCAGTGTACCTTATAGAGGTAAGTTCTTCAATCCCTCTTCTGCTAAGTTTTCTTAAAACTCCTGAAGTGATTATGACAGTATTACCCCTTAAGAGTGTATTTTTTAACTTCTCTATTATATCTTTATCGCCACAAGAAGTCTCTGTTATAAATACAGGGCTTTCCTCATAGGAGAAGTAAGGAGTAGGTTCAAAAGGAATTCCCATCATTCCAAGATAATCCTCTAAATGATTCTCTCCATCAGAGTGAAAAGGATGATAAAAACTAACCCCTACTGGATTGCCCAATAAAGAAAGCATATCATCAATCCTTTCTAATTCAAATCCTAAAGGAGGAATATATACAGTGTTCCTCAAAGAGCTAAAATCAAAAAGAGTAATCTCCTTTGCCTTGGCAAATAAAGTCAAATGAGCTTGTTCCAAATACTGAGTCAAATCACACTCAAAGGAATCAAACCAACCACCTTTAATCCTTCCCTGCTTTACATTCTCAAACCATCTCATAAGAGAATAGCTTAGATATCTTGGCAGATCTTGTTGAGTATACCTAGGATCCCTGGTCTCAGTACCCACATACATTTCATCAAATATATCCTTCTGAGTTTCTGGATTATACCCATTTTCGTGATAAGATTCTATCCAATTAGGATATTTTACTATTATATTTACCTTTGGATTTAATTTCTTCGCAGGCTCTACCACATATCCCTGGGAAATTTCAGTCATCAAACTAAGCCTATAGTCTCTCCAAGATCTATCTCCCTTTGCCCTAACACAATCTTCACAGGCGCAACTGGTAAAATAAAAATCATCAAGAATTATCTCATCAAATATGCTAGCAGTGTATTCAACAATCTCTTTTAATTTCTCTCTTAAAGTTTCTTTTGAATAGCAAAAAGTATGAAAAATTCTCAAATTATGTACAGGATCATCCAAAAGATCAATAGTAGTAGTAATACCTCCCGAAACTTTTATTCCTTGGCTCTCAAAAAAATTTTTAAACTCAAGTAATTTCTCTCTTGATACATCCTCCTTCCCTCTATGGGTTTCAAGATAAACTTTATCCAAATGCAAATACCTTTGAAAAAATTTCAAATCATTTTCCAGACTATAAATAGATGTGTTATTTAAGAAGGGAGCAGTACAATAAATAGCAAGCTTAAAATTTTTATATCCCATATTTCTCCTCCAGAAAGACTTTCAAGCTTTTTAAACATTATAGTATTGAAATTAAGATAACACAATATATAATAGTTACATAGCTATCTAAATATTTAAAAGGGAGTATAAAAAGATGGATTTAAAAGTTTTAAAAAGTGAGATTTTTGAACATCTAAACAACAAAATAATCCCCTTCTGGGAAGAATTAAAGGACGAAAATAATGGAGGATACATAAGTTATGTGGGTTTTGATTTAAAACCCGACCCCTATGCTCCCAAAGGATTGGTCTTAACCTCAAGAATTTTATGGTTTTTCTCCAGACTTTACAATCAATTGAGAAAAGAGGAATTTATAAATTTTGCAGATCACTCATACAAATTTCTTATTAAAAGCTTTTTAGACAAGGAAAACAAAGGTTTTTACTGGATGGTAGATTACAAAGGAGAGCCTATAGACAAAAGAAAACATTTATACGGGCAAGCCTTTGTTCTCTATGGACTCTCGGAATACTATAAAGCCACTCAAAAAAAGGAAAGCCTTGATTTGGCTTTAGAGATTTACAAAATAATTGAAGAGGTATGTAAAAATGATGTAGGCTACAAAGAAGAATTTGATGAAAAATGGAATCCAAAAGAAAACATAATTGTGAGTGAATATGGAATTATATGTGAGAAGAGTATGAATACTCTACTTCATATTTTGGAAGCATATACAAACCTTTTTACTGCTACTTATGATCAAAGTATTAAAAAAAAGATAGAAGATTTAATAATACTTTTTAAAGAAAAGATCTACGATTCTAAGACTAATCATCTTTATGTATTTTTCGACAAAAAGATGAACCCCATTATAGATGCCATATCTTATGGACATGATATTGAAGCTACATGGTTAATAGATGAAGCCTTAAGATATATTGATAACAATAAATTAATAAAAGAAATGAGTGAGATAAACCTTAAAATAGCAGAAAAAGTATTAGAGGAAGCTTTTGAAAGCGGAAGCCTACTAAATGAAAGGGTAAAGGGAATAGTGGATAAAAACAGGATCTGGTGGGTTCAGGCAGAAGCCTTAGTGGGTTTCTTAAATGCATATCAAAAATCAAAATTAGATAAGTTCTTAAAAGCTGTTTTCGAACTTTGGGAATTTATAAAAGACTTTCTTGTAGATAAAAGAGCCCAAGGGGAATGGTTTTGGAAACTTGATGAAAACTATATTCCATCTCCTATGCCTGAGGTAGACTTATGGAAGTGCCCATATCACAATGGGAGAATGTGTCTTGAGGTAATAAAAAGGATTTAAAATGAGGAAGAACTTATTTAGAGCACTAAAAAGCAGAAATTACAAACTATACTTTTCAGGTCAAGCTATATCCTTAATAGGAAGCTGGATTCAATCTACAGCTATGAGTTGGCTCGTATATAGGTTAACTAATTCCTCTGTTCTTCTCGGAACTACCGCCTTTCTTTCCCAAATACCAAACCTATTCTTTTCTCCTTTTGTGGGGGTATTTCTCGACCGATTTAGCAAACATAAGATCCTAATACTTACCCAAACCCTCCTTATGCTTCAGGCCTTTACTCTTTCTCTTTTAACTCTTACAAATACAATAAGAATATGGCACCTTTTACTCTTAAGTTTAATTCTTGGAATTCTTAATTCCGTTGATGCACCTACAAGACAATCCTTTGTAATTGAGATGGTAGAAAATCCAGAAGACTTAAGTAATGCCATCGCTCTAAATTCTCTTCTTTTTAATATTGCAAGGCTTATAGGACCCACCATAAGTGGATTTCTTATTGCCCTATTAGGCGAAGGCATGTGCTTCTTGATAAACGCATTAAGCTTTCTAGCAGTAATCATTGCATTGCTTTTTATGAGAATAAAGTCCCAAATTTTGGTTGTTTCGGAAAACATTATTAAGGATCTAAAAGCTGGATTTAATTATGCCTTTAAATTTATAGTTGTAAAATATATCCTTATATTTATTTCCCTTTCCAGCCTCTTTGCCTCAATATATAGCGTACTCATGCCTATTTTTGCTAAGGACATCCTTCGCGGAGGACCAGAAACCCTTGGAATTTTGACGGGAGCAATCGGCGGTGGAGCCCTTATAGGAGCAATTTATCTTGCAGGAAGATCAAAGGTCAAAGGAATAGAAAGTATAATATCCTATTCTTTTGGAACTGCTGGAATTGGACTTATTCTTTTCTCCCTATCAAAAAATCTTTATTTTTCTCTCTTTGCTCTATTCATTACAGGACTTAGCTTTATGCTAAACTCTGTATGTAGTAATACCTTAATACAAAGTATCATTGATAATCATGTAAGGGGAAGAGTAATGAGTATATACGTAATGTTCTTTATGGGATCTATGCCTATAGGAAGTTACATAGGTGGTCTTTTCGCAAAGCATATAGGAGCTGTAAGTACGGTACTTTTAAGTGGAATATTATGTATTATTTGTAGTTTTATTTATAGAATAAGACTCCCTCTATTAAGGAAACATATATACTCTATTTTTGATAAAAAAGGAATAAACTAGTTTTAATTTATCTCAAACTCTCCTTCCATAAGTTCTAATTTCTTTTCCTTCTTACAATAATGCACCTTTAAAGATTTAGTACCATCCTTATACCCTTTGTGGATAAAACGAATCCTTAAAAACTGTTTTTCTTCCTTTTTGAAGGTAGAAAACTCTATTAGATTATACATACCCTTCTCATAATCCCAAGAAATTCCATCGTCCTCATAATATAGAAATTTTCCATCTCCTGGATATACCTCTAAGTTTAACATTTCCTGTTTTTTCTCTCCAACATAACTTTGCGTATTCCACATAGGAATAATTGCCCCTTCTCTTAAAAATAAGGGAATTTTATTCAGAGGAGCATTAACTTTCACAAGAGTTCCCCCTCTATATCTTTTCCCAGTATAAAAGTCATACCAAAAACCTTCAGGAAGATAAACCTTTCTTTCCCTTTTTTCTTTTTCATAAACAGGAGCTACAAGAATAAAAGGACCAAACATGAATTCGTCCTCATAACTCAATACCTCTTTTGAGTTTGGGAACTCTAAAATCAAACTCCTTATAAGAGGAATTCCTTTCTCCTTTGCCTCGTAAAATAGAGAATATATGTAAGGTATAAGTCTATACCTTAGGGAAATAAAATCTTTTGCAATCTTTTCTGCTTCATCCCCAAAACTCCATGGCTCTTGATTCCTTGTATTTTTAGCCGTGTGTATTCTAAAGAAGGGATAGAAAATACCAAGCTCCATCCATCTCACAAAAAGTTCTCTCTCGCAGTCTCCCCAAAAACCTCCTACATCTTCCCCTATGAAAGGAACACCTGAAATAGATAAATTCTGTAAAGTTATAATCGAGGAAAAAAGATTTTCCCAAGAACTTTTATTATCTCCACACCAAACTGCAGAATACTTTTGGATACCTGAAAATCCTGACCTTGTTAAAATAAAGGGTCTTTCATGAGGATTGGCTTTTAAAAAACCCTCAAAAGTTGCTTGATTCATCAAAAGTCCATAAAGATTGTGGATCTCAGAATGATAAAAAATTTTATCATCTTCCTTATGAATTACTTTTTCATGCACGGTTTTTCTTTTTATTTGTTTTATCTTTTCTTCAAAATTTTTAGGCTTTGGAAGTTTTGGGGGCTCTTTGAATTTTAAGATATGAAAGAGAATTTTCATTGCCCAATATTCTATTCTGGAAAAAACAGAAGGCTCGTTCATATCATTCCAAAACCCGCTAACTCCCATGTTTACAAATTCTCTAAGCTTTTCTCCCCAAAAATTCCTTACCTCTTTTCTTAAAAAATCAGGAAAAACTGATTTTCCAGGCCAGACATATCCCGTAAAAACTTTTCCATTTTCCATTCTACAAAAGAAATCCTTTGATAATCCTTCTTTAAAAATCTCATATTTCCTATCCCATTTGACTCCTGGGTCAATAATAACTACTAACTTAAATCCAAGATTTTTAAGATCTTTAACCATCTTTTCAAAATGGGGAAACCTCTTTTTATTAATCGTAAAGACTCTATACCCTCTCATATAATCAATATCAAGATACAAAGCATCACAAGGAATATTTCTTTTTCTAAATTCCTTTGCAAGATTATAAAGTTTTATCTCCGAATCATAACTCCAACGAGATTGATGCAAACCTAAACTCCAAAGAGGAGGCATATAATATCTACCTGTAAGATAAGTATAACCTTCTATCACATCTTTTGGAGATGACCCATAGATAAAGTAATAGTCCAAGTCTCCATCTTCAGCACAAAAATAATAATAATCTTTATCTTCCTTCCCCATATCAAAATAACTTAAAAAAGTATTATCAAAAAATAAACCATAACTTGCAGTAGGATGCCAAGCAATAAAAAAGGGATGGGATTGATAAAGAGGATCATTTCCAACACTATGATCAGATTCATCGGTATTCCAATTGATTAAAACATGACCCCTTTTATTCAGTGGACCTAACCTCTCCCCAAATCCCAAAAAAGCCTCTTCATGCCTAATCTTTTTATAGGTATATATTTTTTTGCCTTCTTTTACATAACCTTTATCTTCATAATCGGACAAAATCAAATTTTTACCTTTATCATAAATAGAAACCTTTCCTAACTCTTTGGAAACAATAATTTCAAGATAATCTGTAGATAAACGATAATAATTTTCTCCCTCTTCATAAGTTACCCTCACCCCTGAATCTTTTATCTTTTCATAATCCACACAGAGCGAATAATTTTTATCAAATTTTCCATATTTTGAGTAATGGAGATTAACAATCTTAGGAGTAATAAAATGTATTTTCAAAAGCTCATCTTTTACTCTCAAAACTTTCTCGTCCAAATTCTAACCCCCCAAAATTTTTAAATATACTTAAATAATATACCAAGAAAAAAAAGGGGACAAGATTCAGTTTCTTGTCCCCAATGTACCCTTTAATATTACCCTTTACTCTTAACCCATCTCTACAACCACTTCATGAATCTTTCCATCATTAAAGACAGGCAGTAGATTCCCAGAAATTTCTTTCCCATCTACAACTATCCTCTTTACCCCTTTAGACTTCCCTTCAGGATTTATCACTTTTACATCATAAACTGAACCTCTATATCTCCTTACCACTCTGAATTCTTTCCAATCCTCAGGAATACAGGGATCCACTCTTAACCCATCATAATCAGGTCTTACTCCCAATATGTACTGGGAGATCAATACAAAAGCCCAAGAAGCAGTACCTGTAAGCCAAGAGTTTTTACCCTCTCCATGTCTTTTTGCATCCTTTCCAGCCACCATCTGACAATACACATAAGGCTCCATCTTATGAATTTCACTTTCATCTTCAAAATAAGCAGGTGTAATTTTTCTATAAACATCAAAAGCTCTCCAACCTCTACCTATCATGGTCTCCCCTATGCCAACCCAAGGATTATTATGGCAGAATATTCCTGCATTCTCTTTATAACCCGGTGGATAAGAAGATATTTCGCCAAGCTCCAAGTAATACTTAGAATACGCAGGTTGCTGAAGTACCATTCCATATTTTGTATCCAGATACTTTATACAAGAATCCAACGCCAACTTTGCTCTTCCGTCGTCTTTTCCTATTCCAGCCATGGTACAAATTCCTTGAGGTTCAATAAATATCTTACCCTCCTCACATTCTTTACTTCCTACTTTCCTTCCAAAATAATCATAAGCTCTTAAGAACCACTCTCCATCCCATCCATAGTTATTAATTGCATTTATCATATCCTGAGCAGCCTTTTTAGCCCATTCTGCTTCCTCCTTCTCTCCCATTTCCTCGCACATTCTTATATAATCAGGAGTTGCATATACAAACAAACCAGCTATAAATACCGATTCTGCCGTCCCACCTTCTACGTTAGATGTGGTCTGAAAAGACTCATCAGGATTTTTAGAGAAACAATTAAGATTCAAACAATCATTCCAGTCTGCTCTCCCAATGAGAGGTAAACCATGAGGGCCTAAGTTATCGGTTACATGATGATAAGCCCTTTTGATATGCTCAAACAAAGTTCCTTTTTTAGTTTCATCATTATTGTATGGGATAACCTCCCTCAGTATGCTAAAGTCCCCTGTCTCTTTTATATAAGCACCTGTAGATAAAATTATCCACAAAGGATCATCATTAAAACCGCTTCCTATTTCATTATTTCCTCTCTTAGTCAAAGGTTGATATTGGTGATAACAGCTACCATCCTCAAACATAGTAGATGCAAGATCAAGAATTCTTTCCCTTACTCTCTCAGGAATCATATGTACTGCACCAAGAATATCTTGATTAGAATCTCTAAAACCAATCCCCCTACTTATTCCTGACTCAAAATAGGAGGCACTTCTTGCCAAGTTAAAGGTAATCATACATTGATATTGATTCCAAATATTAACCATACGAGATAAAATCTCATCATTGTGATTTACTTGATATTTTGACAAAATATCATTCCAATAATTCCTCAATTCCCAAAAAGCTTTTTCTACATCTTCAGAAGTCTTGAATTTATTTATGATCTCATAAGCCCTTTTCTTATTAATAACCCCAGGTCTTTCCCATTTTTCCTCTTCAGGATTTTCCACATAACCAAGAATAAAAACAAAATCCTTTACTTCTCCAGGCTCAAGTTCTATCTCAATATAATGAGATGCAATGGGAGACCAACCTTCAGCTACTGAGTTATAGGACTTTCCCTCTACCACAGCTCTTGGAGCCTCAAATCCATTATACATACCTATAAAAATATCCCTATCGGTGTCAAAACCCTGAATAGGAACGTTTACTGAATAAAAGGCATAATGATTCCTTCTTTCTCTATATTCAGTCTTATGATAAATCACTGATCCTTCTATCTCTACCTCTCCAGTACTAAGGTTTCTTTGAAAGTTAGTTTGATCATCCCAAGCATTCCAGAGGCACCATTCTACAAAAGAGAAAAGTTTTAAACTTCTCTTTAAATTAGTATTGTTCTTTAATTTCAGATAATGAATCTCACAGTTTTCTTTTAGAGGAACAAAATAAAGAACCTGTGCGGAGATTCCATTTCTCTCTCCCAGAATTCTAGTATAAGAAAGTCCATGTCTACATTCATATTTATCAAGATCTTTCCTTACTGGTTTCCAAGTAGGAGACCAAAAATCTCCGTTTTCCCATATATAGAAATATCTCCCACCATTATCAATAGGAACGTTATTATATCTAAACCTTAATATTCTTCTCAGTCTTGCATCTTTATAAAAACAGTATCCTCCACCTGTGTTAGATATTAAAGAAAAGAAGTTATCAACTCCAAGATAGTTTATCCATGGAAATGGAGTCTTAGGATCAGTAATAACATATTCTCTATTTTTATCATCAAAGTAACCAAATCTCATACTTTTACCTCCTCTTAGCCCATAATGACTAATACTTCATTTTCATCCTTCATTTCGGATTCGGGGAGAAAATTATCATTTATCTCCTTCCCATTTATTATTATCTTTTTTACTCCCTTTTGAACCCCACTATGATTTTCAACTTTGATCTTTAACCTTTTTCCTCTAAACATCCTTTCCATATAGAATTCTTTCCAATGAGAAGGAACACATGGATCTATTCTTAGCCCTTCATAATCGGGTTGAAGTCCAAGAATACCTTCTACACATGCTACCATAACACTGGATGCAGTACCTGTCAGCCAATGCACATGAGCTCTACCATGGAATGGACTATCTTTACCCTCTACAAATTGACAATGCACATAAGGTTCAGCTTCTCTTACCTCGGCTTTATCATTCATATTAGCTGGATTTATCTCTTGGAAATATTTATAAGCTCTATTCCCATTTCCAAGCATAGTTTCAGCCTTTATCAACCAACCCTGAGGATGACAGAAAATTCCAGCATTTTCTTTCATTCCAGGATTAAAAAGTATCATCCTAAACACAGGAAGCCCTAAGGTTCTTACAGGAGGATACATAATCATAGCGCCATAATCGGTATTTAGTATTTTCTCCACATTATCCATAACAATCTTTGCCTGCTCAGAAGTTGCTACTCCTGAAAGTACAGACCATACCTGAGGATTAAGCCAGAAACTTGCCTCAGAATTATTCTTTGAGCCTATTACTTCGTCTCCCATAAATCCTCTTACAAACCTATCCCCTTCCCAAGCATATCTTTGAAGGTTTTCATATAATTTACTTGCTTCTTTCTCTGCCCATTCCAAATCTTCTTTTTTTCCTTTCTTTTCCGCAAATTCAGCAAAGATTTTTAAGGCTAAATATAGTTGGAAAGATGCAAAAACTGTTTCTCCTTCCTCTCCCAATCTTAAAGTATCATTCCAGTCTGCATCAAGTCCATAAGTAAGACCATGTTTCCCAAGTTTGCTTAAAGAAAACAGTATTCCCTTTCTTAGATGCTCATAAACCGTATCTTCTCCATAATCAGAATAAGGTATTACTTCATCCAAAAATGCGAGATCTCCTGTTTCTCTCACATATTGACGTGTGGTAATATATAACCACAAATGGTCATCACATCTATATTCAGTATAACCAGTTCTCTTCACATAATAAGGATTATCTAAGGATAAACCTTGATTGGGCTTAATTTCGTAATCAAAAAATACAAGAGGTAAAGCTACCCCCTTTGAAGTTTGACCCGCAAGCATAAGTCTTAGTCTATCCTTTGCACTTTGAGGATCAAGATGAATTATCCCTTGAATATCTTGAACCGTATCCCTATATCCATAGCCATCTCTATGTCCTACATAGATCATAGAGGCTGCCCTTGACCAGAAAAAGGTTATAAAGCACTGGTAAGCATTCCAGATTCCTATCATACTGTCAAAGGATTCATCAGGAGTTTTTACTTTAAAATTCTCAATCCTTGAATGCCAATACCTCTTAAGCTCTTCCCATTCTCTCTCTACTTTTCCCTTTTCTTTATACTTTTCCATTACCTTCCTTCCTGTTTCCTCTGCTCCATCCCCAAGAACATAAATTATTTCTTTCTCCTCATCCACATCAAGTTCAAGAATAACTTGAGTTCCTGCGCAGCTATTTTTGCCATAGTTAAGACTATTACTACATTTTCCTTTTTCCACTGCTATAGGGTTAGAATAATCTCTATAATTCCCTATAAATACATCTCTATCTCCATCAAAGGATACCACTTCTGCTCCAATAACTCCAAAAAATCTATTAAACCTTCTCCCACTTATTCCTTTCTCCTGAGGAATATTTCTTCCCAGTTCAGAATAGTTTTCATTTATGGTCTGAATAATAAGATTATCTTTGTAATAAGTGCGAGATATGAAAAGGGTATATTGCATGTTTACTAAATCCTGATTTTCATTAGGTTCATTAGTAAACTCTGCATAGCTAAAGAGGGATATCTTCCTTTTTCTTCCACTTTTATTTCTTACCTTTATAGCCCATACCTCATAAAGAGCATTTAGAGGTACATAATAAAGAGTTTCAGTCTCAATTCCATCATATCTTGAAGATATGATAGTGTAAAGAACTCCATGCCTACATACTGATTCATATTTTGATAAATCCTTTTTTACTGGAAGCCAAGAGGCAGACCAAAAATCCCCATTTTCCATATCTCTTAAATAAATATATCTTCCAGGAGCTGTGGTTGGAGGAACATTGAACCTACCTCTTAATATTCTTCCACTAGCACCTGATTTTACAAAACTATATCCCTGAGCATTATTGGTTATAATAGCTCCGTATTCTAAGGATCCAAGATAATTAGTCCATTCACGGGGAGTATCGGGTCTTGTGATTACATACTCTTTCTTTTCATTGTCAAAATAACCAAACTTCATTGAATGACCCCCTTACCTTTTAAAGATTTTTATTAAGAAACCGTTTATAATTTCATAAAGAAACTTTTAATTAATAAGTATACTATAATTTTTAAACCATTATGTCAAGCATTAAGTAACTATTTACAAAAAAATATAAAATAGAAAGGAGAAAGACTATTTATCTTTCTCCTTTCTAAAAACAATCCTGAGAATATAATTTAAAATCAGCTTAGCTTCTTGCCTTCTTTATTGCTTCTATATATTCCTTTGCTCTCTCGGTAAGAATCTCAAACTTCTTCTCAGCAATTACCTTTTTATCTACAAGATTTCCTCCAACTCCCACAAAACATGCTCCTGCTTTAATAAACTCACCCACATTCTCAAGACTTACCCCACCTGTAGGAGAAATCCTAATATAAGGCATAGGTCCATGTATAGCCTTTATATACTTAGGTCCAAGAGTATCTGCGGGGAATAACTTAACTACATCGGCACCCTCTTCCCAAGCAGTTAAAATCTCAGTAGGAGTATATGCCCCAGGAATAGCTATCTTATCATAGCGATGACAAAGATTTATGATCTCTTTCTTCAAAACAGGAGAAACTATAAAATCGGCACCTGCAAGAATCGCTAATCGGGCAGTTTCAGGATCAAGGACAGTTCCCATTCCCACTATGGCATCTTTACCCAACTCTTTTTTCACTTTTGGCAAATACTCTATGGCAGAAGGAACTGTCATAGTAACTTCCAAAGCTATAACTCCACCTTCTTTTAAGGCTTTCGTAACTGGTATAAGATCATCAGGAGAATCAGTCCTTATCACTGCTACAATTCCGCAATCAATCATCTTTTGTAAAATATCAAACCTATCTCCCATAATAAACCTACTTACTTCTTAGCTTCTTTCATAATTTTCTCCACAGCTCTTAACCATTTATGCTTAGGATCATCGTACATTACTGATTCTCTAATCTCTCCCGCAAGTATCCACAAGTAGTATAACTGATATCCAGGTGCAGCCACAACAGGATGATATCCCTTATCTATTAGAAGTAAACTATCATTCTCTATGAGAAATACCTCATTAATATCACCCTCCTCAGTATAAACCCTTTGAAGTCCAAAACCCGATGGAGGATTTACTCTGTAAAAATAAACCTCTTCCATCCTCACTTCCTCAGGATAATTGTCAGTATCATGCTTGTGAGGAGGATAACTAGACCAATTCCCAGGTGGATTTATGGTCTCTCCTATAAGAAGTCTCTTTGCCTTAATCCTTCCATCAATAATATCCTTTACATCCCTTCTCCAATTATATACCCCTACATCCCTTACCACCACATCACTAGGCTTAATCAACTTAACCTCCTCGTCAGTCTTTACTTTTGTCTTACAAATAGCAACCTCAAGAGGCTCTAATGCCTCAATTTTTACTTCCCTATTATTGGGTATGTAAAAAGCATAGGCATTACCATCAAAAACATTTCTCCTTGCTCCAATGGAGTTATACATCTCCCCATCAATCTCCACATTGCATTTACCTGTAAGAATCACAAGTCCAATCTCATAATCTCGAGAGTTAAAATTATAACTGTCTCCTTTTTGGCCCTTAAAAATATCAAGCTCTATAAATTGCATCTCTCCAGGCTTAACAAGAATATTTAATCCCCATTGCAGATTAACCTTTCTAAACATACTTTAAGATCCTCCTTTTTTATTGCTAAAAAAATATTTATCCTTATTTAAGAGAATAAAGACAATAAATTTTTATGTCAAGAAAAAAAAAATATAAATCAAAAAAGAGCCCCTATGAGGTGGGGGCTCTTTTTTACTCTTCTATCTTTATTTTCAGTCTTAACTAAGTTCCAAGCAGATTAGCAAGAGGAAGCTCTAAATTGAAATTGTCATATCCATCTGTAGTGGGATCTCCATCACTATCCTTAGTACCTGAAATTATTAAAATTGGATCAGTAGTATCAGCGCCATTAACACTTGATGTAAAATTTGCCATTAATTTATTATTCACGTTAATATTTTGATCATAATCGACATATGTTATATATAAACCCATACTTCCTGTAAGAATACCTATATTAAACTGAGAAAGAGAAGTTATGCTAATATCATCCCAAGACAATGTAAGTCCAAATTTATTCATTTTATTTGGATCATTTTTAGATGGAGCTAAAAAGTAGAAAGAAAATTTTCCACTTACAGGATAAACATTTATGGTATCTACCCTAATATTTTTGTTAAAGACAAAATATCCTTCCTCAACTACTACAGATCTCAATGTATTTGTAGAATCTAAGTATGCTTTGTATGCTTTAAACTCTAACTTCTTAAGAGAGGAGTAATATCTAATTTTTAGATAAGAAGAACTATCTAAAGTTAAAGTATACCATCCATCGGCATCGGGTCCTTGCCAATTAAGCTCAATAGAGACCTTATCTATGGATTTAGCCATCGGAGCCTTCTCAATTAATTTACTAAGCTCTGGTTTTGAAACAGGAGAGGTAGGCCATAAATTTCCTGGTAAATCTAACATATAGATTTGAATGCTTTTGTTGTACTCCCCACTATTAACTAAATCATAAATGTTGTTTAGTTCAGTACTACTTAAATCTTTATCTGCCTGTGGCTCCTGCTTTACACAGCCAGAAACAAAAAAAACAAAAAAAATAATAAGCATTAAAACAATAAACTTCTTCATAAAATTTTCCTCCTTCCCCTTGAAATTTTCTAATATTATAATAATATGGCAATAAAAATTTGTCAAATATTGATTAAAATAGATTAAATGAAAGAAAAACTAATTGGATTAACATTAGTTATAATAGCGTGCCTGTTTTGGAGTATATCCTTCTCAGTGTCAAAACTCCTTCTTAAAATTCTTTCTCCTTTTGAACTTGCCTTTATTAGATTCTTTCTTGCTTCCATCTTTTCACTAATTGTATTCTTTCCCAAAATAAGAAAGGCATCCTTAAGTTGGAATTATCAAAAGCCTCTTTTTATTGCTGGTCTTCTTGGAGTTACATTATATTTCATATTCGAAAATAGTGGTTTAAAATTTACTGATGCCTCAGAGGGAGCTCTTATAGTAGGATCTTTTCCTGCCTTAGGACTCTTAGTAGAATACTTGTTTCATAGAGAAAAACTTCCTTTAAATAGGATATTAGGAGTTCTTCTCTCCATTCTTGGTGTATTTCTCATCATGAGCGATTCAGGATTAAATTTAAAATTTAACAACCTTTTTGGAGATTTTTTAATCCTACTTTCTGGAATCTCTTGGGTCATATACAACTGGGAGATTAAAAGGGTTAATCAAAATTATCCTTATGAGGTAATAACTACCTTCCAAATGATATGGGGTTCTATTTTGTTTATTCCTTTCCTTTTCTCTACAGGATTAAAAATTCCAAAAACCCTTGATGCATTTATAGGAATATTCTTTCTTGCCTTCTTTTGTTCAGGGCTTGGATATCTTTTCTACAACCATGGTTTAAAAATCCTATCAGTAAGCCAAGTAGTTAATATCTTAAATTTGATACCCCTTTTCGGAGCTATATGGGGAGTAATTTACCTCAATGAGTCTTTAACTTTTATAAAGATAATTGGTGGAGTGCTAATCATTTTAGGGGTAAGCATATCATCCTCAAAATAAAAAGCCTGCCCTCTTTACGAGGGCAGGCTAATTTTTCCAAATATCACTTCACAAGTTTTAAATTCCCAAGATAGGATGGATTTCTCCAGTTTTCATTCTCAGTCTCATTCCATGCAATAATTCCAACTCTGCTTCCAAACCTATCAGCATCGTTTACTTGCACGTCAAATCCAATTACATCTCCCTCGTTAAGTTTTCTTGTTCTCATCTTTACTTGCGCCTCTACAATATAGCCAAAGTCAGTCTTTTTTGTAGCTGTCACAAAGTAATCACGGGAAGCATTAGTACCATAACTTTGTACATTCTCAAAATTTACCCTGTACTGAGCATCATTTTTATCGTAAGAGGTTGCTTTTTCATTACCCTCATCTACAAATATTTCTAAAGAATCTTGTTCCCATGGATTCGTACTATCCTTATTTAGAAGTGAATCATACACTTCAGCCCAAACATATATACTTTCTTCGTCCCAGAGTACTCTGAATTTAGCATATGCTACCTTCCCCTTTTCCCCCTGTACATAACGATCAGTAATATATTCCTCGGCATTTTTCCAAACCTCGTCCATCTCTGCATCAATCTTAGGTTTACCATATTTAGCAGTAGCAGTTAAAGTTTGACCAAAAGCTAAGGATAGGAAAAGCCCGATAACCAAAAGAGTAATGAGGATAAAAAGTCTTGACCTTCTCACAAAAGATCCACCCCCTTAAGTAAAATTTTAATTGTGGTTGTATTATAAAATTAATTTTAAAAAGAGTCAATTTTTTTATTAGTAAGTTTTATTTTATTTCTACTTCATCGGCAAATTGACTCATATAAAGGCGATAATAAAAACCTTTCTTTCTAATAAGCTCCTCATGACTTCCCATCTCTATTATTTCCCCATTGTTTATCACCAAAATCATGTCAGCATTTTTTACTGTAGACAGTCTATGAGCTATCACAAAACTCGTTCTTCCTGACATTAAATTTAACATAGCTTTTTGTATATATTTTTCTGTAACCGTATCCACATTACTGGTAGCCTCATCAAGAATCAAAATCTTAGGATCTGCAAGAATAGCCCTCGCAATAGCAATAAGCTGTCTTTGCCCTTGACTAAGACCCCCTCCATCTTCAGAGAGCACTGTATCATAGCCCTGGGGAAGTTTAATTATAAAGTCATGGGCATGAGCCAATTTTGCCGCTTCTTCAACCTCCTCATCGGTAGCAGAAAGTCTCCCATATCTTATATTTTCCCTAATTGTTGTAGAAAAGAGGAGAGTATCTTGAAGAACAATCCCCAAAAATTCCCTTAAGTTCTTTCTTCTTATTCTTCTAATATCTATTCCATCAATTAAAATCTCACCATCATCCACATCGTAAAATCTTGCCACCAAACTCGCAATTGTAGTTTTTCCTGCCCCAGTAGGTCCAACAAGAGCAAAAACTTCTCCTGGTTTTACATGAAAACTCACATTTTTTATTACAGGATTACCTTTAACATAAGAAAACCAAACATTCTTAAACTCCACTTCACCTTTAATATCCTTAAGCTCTATTGCTCCATCCATGACATCCTTCTCATCTTCTTCATCCATAACCTCAAAAATTCTCTCAGCACTCGCAATAGCAGACTGAATCATATTGTATTGGTTAGCAAGCTCATTTATAGGTCTTGTAAATTGCCTTGAGTAGTTAATAAAAACTGTAATATCTCCTATTGTAATTAATCTTCTATAAGCAAAAAAACCTCCTACTCCAGCTATAATTGCAAATCCTAAGTTATTTAAAAGGTTCATTAGAGGACCTATAGAACCAGAAAATATTTGAGCTCTTATACCAACTTGAGTAAGATCATTATTCACTTCTTCAAATTTTTTAATCTCCTTTTCCTCTCTACCAAATATTCTAATTACCTTTAAGCCCGAAATATCCTCTTCTATGATTCCATTTAACTTTCCAAGAAGAGTCTGATTAGCATAAAAATAATTTCGAGTCCTTTTTGAGATAAAGTCAGTTAAAAATACAGTCAATGGAATAGTTATTAAACTTACAAAGGTCATAGGAATACTTATTCTAAGCATCATAATTACTATGCCAATTAGAGTAGTAATAGCAGAGAAAAATTGTATCACACTGTTAGACAAAACCATACTAAGGTTATCAATATCATTGGTTATCCTACTCATTAGGTCTCCGTAAGGGCGAAGATCAAAAAATTTAACAGGCAAAGAATGAAATTTGTTGAATAAATCGCTTCTTAATGTGAATACTAACTTTTGAGTAGTTTTCAACATTATATAACCTTGAAGCCAGGCAAGAAAAGAAGATAAAAGATAAATTCCTCCAAGAAGGATGAGAAAATTAAGAAAGCCTGCAAATTTCTTAGGTAGTATATACAAATCTATGGCACGACCTATAAGGTAGGGACCAATTATACCTAAAACCGAGGAGATAAATACCAATAAAAATGAGAAGACAAATCCCCATTTATAGAGACTTATATATTTTAATAACTTCTTCAATGTGCCCAAAGGATCTTTTATTTCAATCTTTTCAAAACTAAACCGAGGACCTCCCCTCCCAGGACCACCGAAAGGTCTCGGACCAAAACCTCTCTGAGGAATTTGGCTTCTTAAAGTTCTATCATCTCTACGCATGTTTTACTACCTCTTCATCTATTTGAGATCTATAAATCTCTTGATAAATAGGATTCTTCTCTAAAAGTTCATAATGAGTACCAAAACCTACAATTCTCCCTCTGTCAAGAATTATAATCTTATCAGCATTCATCATAGTACTTACCCTTTGAGCTATTAAGAAGGTAGTGCAATGCTTCATTATCTCCTTTAACCCTCTGATTATTTTTTGTTCTGTTACAAAATCTACCGCAGAAGTAGCATCATCCAGAATTAAAATCTTTGGTTTTTTGATAAGGGCTCTTGCAATAGCAATCCTCTGCTTTTGTCCCCCAGAAAGAGTCACCCCACGCTCTCCAATTACTGTATCATATCCATTAGGAAGCCTTATTATAAAGTCATGAGCCTGAGCAATTTTGGCAGCTTCTATCACTTCTTCATCAGTAGCATCCTCTTTTCCCCAGCAAATGTTTTCTTTTATAGTTCCAGAGAACAAAATTATATCTTGGGGAACCATGGAAATAGCACTTCTTAAAACCCTCAAATTTATATCCCTCACATCTCTACCATCTACAAGAATTCTTCCAGAAGTGGCATCATATAGCCTTGGAATAAGATTTACTAAGGTAGATTTTCCAGAACCCGTTGTACCTATTATTCCTATAATCTCTCCAGCTTCAGCCTCAAAATCTATATCTATAAGTACAGGCTCCCTATCCTTGAAATAACTAAAATAAACATGTTCAAACTTAACCTTCCCGCTCTCTATAGATCTTGTATCACTCTCCTCTTTATCTTCAATGTCAATTTTCTCCTCAAGTACTTCTACCACTCTTGAAGCTGACGCTGAAGCCCTTGAGATAAACATCAAAATATTTCCAATCATCATTAAAGAAAAAAGAATCTGTCCCATATAGTTTATATAAGCCATCACCTCTCCAACTTGCATATTTCCTCTTTCCACAAGAAGTCCTCCAAACCATAGCACAGCTAAAATGCTAAAATTCATAACCAGCATAAAGAGAGGCATGGCAATTATCATAAGCATAAGCGCTTTTATAATAGCATTCATCAAAGCAGTATTAGCATATTTAAATCTTTCCCTTTCATAATCTTCCCTTCTAAAAGCCCTTACTAATCTTATCCCAACTAAATTCTCTCTCACCACACTATTCACATAATCAATTCTTTTTTGTACTTCTGAAAACAAAGGAAAGCTTCTTTTCATAATAAACAAAAAGAGAGCAATAAGGACAGGAATTGATAATAAAAATATGAAAGAAAGATTTTTATTTAGGGATATAGCCATAATTATCCCACCAATAAAAAGTAAAGGCGCTCTTACCATTATTCTTAAAGCCATCATGACAAGGGTCTGAAGCTGGGTTACATCATTGGTGAGACGTGTAATAAGAGAAGATGATTTAAATTTATCAATACTATGAAAGGAAAGTTTTTGAACCTTTTTAAATAACTCATTTCTTAAATCCTTACCAAAATTCTGACTTGCAATAGAAGAAAAAATGGTACAGCCAACACCTCCAATCATACCTATCATAGCAATACCTAACATAATAAGTCCTGTGTTAAGAATAACTTGAAAATTATTTTTCAAAATTCCTTGGTCTACAATTTTAGCAAGCAAATTAGGCTGATAAAGATCACAAATAACTTCCACAAGCATTAAAAGAGGTGCAAGAATAACTGCATAAGTATAAGGTTTTAAAAACTTCAAAAGTTTTCTCATATTTTTACCCTTTTTCTTCGTTAAGTATTCTCAAATTATCTCTGATCCTTTCTAAATAATTTTTTAAAGTCTCTCTTTCCTCTTCTGTAAAGTTCCCAAAGCATTCTTCTTCAAGCTGTTTATAAGTTTTCTTCAGTTTACAGATAAATTTTCTTCCCTCATCGGTAAGATAAACCTTTGAGAACCTTTTATCTTTTTCATCCCTCTTTGTAATTACTAAACCTCTTTTTTTCATTCTCCTTATCATTATAGCAACGGTAGAAGGCTTTATTTTCATATTTTCTACAATCTCCTTTTGGGTTAAACCATCTCTTTCTGATAAAAGAAGAAGTATAGGAGCCTGTCCCCGATAAAGCTTCAAACCACTAAGAAGTTTTTCTCTCCTTATAAAGTGCTCCCTTATCACTTCTTTAAATATTTCATATATATTCTTCTTCTCCATACTTCTCTCCAAAAATTAGCTATCTAAATATTATCACTCCACTATAAATTTTACAAGTATACTAACTTTTTCTCTTTTGCCGATTCATACCAACCTTCTATTACCCTCATATCTTTCAGCCCATCAGTTCCTGAAGTTGCAGGCTCTCTTCCTTCTTTTATAGCCTCCTCCATGTCTTTTATCTCAGCCACATATTGATTCTCTCCATAAAAATTATAAAAGGTGTAATTATTAAACCTTCTTAGGATTACTTTTCCATCATACTCCTGATATAATGTGTCAAGAATATATAAAATACCTTCATCTCCGCGTATTTCAAAGGACACAGAAAGCATAGTATCATAACTTACATCCAAAAGTGCCATCATACCATTATCAAAACGTACCACTGCACCTGCATTTTGCTCTACCTCATACCCATAATGCTCATTGATAGCCACAATCTCTTCAACTTTATTATTAGGAAACCAAAAATGAAGGGTATTTATCACATGAACTCCAATATCCATTATGGCTCCACCCCCAGCAAGATCTAAACTATATCTCCAGGCATTCCTCTCATTATTTACAAAAGAAAAGCTTGCCTTTATAATTCCAATTTTCCCCACAATATTTTCCTCAAGAAGCTTTTTAGCTCCAATATTAAAAGGATTAAATCTTCCCATATTGGCAATTCCAAGAATAACCTTATTTCTTTTGCACTCTTCTACCATCTCCTCAGCCTCTTTCACACTAAGCGCCATAGGCTTTTCACAAAGCACATGAATTCCCATCTTAGCACATATTATTGTCTGCTCTTTATGAAATTTATTTGGCGTTGCAATATAGATCACATCTACATCTTCTACAGCTTCTAAATTAGAATAAATTCTTGCCCCATATCTCTCAGAAAGATCTTTTGCTCTCTCTGGATTTGTGGTCACAATAGCTGTCAACTTTGCCCCGGGAACTTGCTCTAAGGCAGGCAAAAACCTATCCCTTACAATCCTTCCAGTTCCCACTATTCCCCATCTCATAAATTTTCCCTCCTTAAGTGTGAAATTCCAAAATATCTTCATCTTTTACCTCATAACTCTTTTCTACAGGAAGTCCTTTTACTGAACCGTCTTTTTTATAAAGCTTTGCAAATTTTAAATTTTTTGCAATATCTTTATGGATCATCTCTGCTACATCTAATACAGTACTTCCCTTTTCAAGAATATATGGTTTTGATAAGTCGGGAGGATACCCGGGCTTTTTTGTATAAACCCTTACTATATGTAGAGCATCAAATATGCTCTTCTTAATATCCTCCATATTTACACCCTCTTCAGCGGATACACAAAATACATTTAGATCTTTTTTTATAATCTCTATTTCCTCCTTTCTTTCCTCGGGAGCAAAAATATCAATTTTATTCAATATTACAATGCCCCTATTTTCCTTAATAGGAGAATAAGGATCTCTATCAGGATTTTTCCTTACAAGCTTTATCTTTTTTCCTTCCAAAAGATTTCTTATCTTTATATATTCATCCACTATGGAATCAAGATCCATGCTTAAAAATAAGATTATTAAATCTGCATTTCTTATTAAGTTATACATCCACCCTTCCGATTCCTCCCAAAGAGGAGGAAGATCTACAAGTTGAATTTGAATATTTTCATAAGGTAACATACCAATCACAGGATTCATGGTAGTAAAAGGATAATCAGCAACTAAACTCTCGACCCCTGTAAGAAGGGTAAAAAATTTAGATTTTCCAGTATTAGGGGGACCTATTAAAAGCACCTGACCTGCTCCTTCCTTTTCAATATAATCAAGTCCCCTTCCACCTCCTTTTTTAGCCCTTTTTTCTGCCTCTTCCATAAGTTGGGAAAGTTTTCTTCTTAAATCTGCCTTCATCTTATCGGTACCTTTATGTTTAGGTAATATAGCAAGCATCTCTTTTAATGCCTGAATCTTATCTTCAATAGTTTTCGCCTCTCGGAATTTCTTTTCTGCCTCAAAATATTGAGGTGGCAAATTAGCAGGCATAAAATCACCCCTTCTAATTGTTATCCTTCATGATTATACATTAAAAAAGAAATAGCTTCTCAAAGTGTGATATAAGTCACTTTTATAATTATTTTAAAAAATATTTGATGTATATACTAACAATAAAAATGCCTTTGACAACTTTGTATATAACGGTGGGACCATCTTTTGGATAGCTTGCGATATGGGATGGGAAAATGGAAACTTCTCTTCTACCCTTCCTGGTGGAGTAAGCTGGAGAGATGCTTACGACAATTACAATGATATTGTCTATTTTGAGCATCCCATTACTAAAAACTTTCCTGCACAACTTTATGGAAACTACGCAAGTCATGGTGGTTTTAATAACCTTGATTCTATTAATATATCTAATCTCATGGTATATGTAAAAGAAAATTACGGAGACGGAAGTAGTCAATATCCAACATACATTGAGTACCGATATAATATGGGAAGGGTTTTAGCTACTACAACTCCATTAGAATGGTATGTGGTAAATGGACCAACATCCTGTCCTGAAGGATATACTACTACATATAAAGATTTATTCAAATTAATGCTTGTTAGATCTTTAAGATATATTATGAATTTAGACGTAAGCCCCGATATTCCACCATCTGCAGAAGAAGTTTATTCTCCTAAGATAAAGACAAATCTAAACTCCCATAAGTAAGAGAAAAACCAAGGGGGGAGAAATTAATTTCTCCCCTTGGTTAGCTCCATTTGAATATTGCCTTAATTATTTCCTCTTTCATCAGCTTTTTGTATCCTTCCAATAGATCAAAATAAGTGCAATCTCTTGAGACCAAAATATCTATCTCGTGATCAAAAAGGGTAGGATGATAATTAAAACAGAATGGAATATTCTGTTTACCTTCTTCAACTACTTTTCCCACATTTTCATAACCAGGAATTAGAGGAAATTTTTCTCCTTTCTGCTTTCCAGAAAGAACTCTAAGCTCTGTACCTGGACTTACTCCCGTGTAAATTGTTTTTACCAAAATCTTCCCCTCTTCTAATTCTCTTAAATCATACTCTTTAATCTCTAACTGAAAGGGTCCTCTAAACACTATTGCTTTTGACTTCATTTTACCTTCTAAGTTTTAATTTTGTAAATATATTTTACTATTTTTTACTCATACCTTAAAGCCTCCACAGGATCAAGTCTTGATGCTCTTATTGCAGGATACAGCCCTGCTACAGCAGAAAGCAGTAAAGCAAAAAGTAAGGTGGCAATAACCAAAGGAAGAGGAACATAAAAGATTCTTACAAAATTTGACGAGTCTTTAATTAACATTTTATTTAAAGCGAAATTTAAAAGATTATTTAAAAACCATCCCATGAAAATTCCCAAAAATCCCCCTAAAATTCCTTAAAAAATTCTAAAATACTTATTTAATTCGTCTAAGGCTTCTTTAAAGGTGTTAACCGTAAACCCCATATCTTTTATCTTCTTTGCAATCTCCTCTACTTCTCTAAAAGACTCTGCTCTAATATAGACTACTTCATATCCATATCTCTCAAAATAACTCTCATCTCCTACTGAGTATTCCTTAGCCATAAACAAAGGCTAATTTCTTACTATTGATCCTAATCTCGCTCAAAATTACTTCTACAACAGCCCTTACTGCAGACACTCCATTTATATTTTTAAAGATCTTCACATCTTACTTATTTCCTGCAGGCTCATCGCAAAGTAAAATTGATGGATTATTAACAATAGCTCTCGCAATGGCAACCCTTTGTCTTTCACCCCCAGAAAGCTCGTTTCCCTTATTTTTTAGTTTATGAGAAAGACCAACCTTCTCAATAGCTTCCTTTACCCTTAATTCCCTGTTATTACCCTCTGAAAATATTAGAGGAAGCATAAATAAGATAATATTTATATAAATTTTCCACCTTTATCATTTTCTCCTACCCCCTGATTTCCACCTTATTTAATAGCCTATTGTAAAGAAAAATAATAATTGCAAGTACCAAAATTCTTAATATTACCTCCACCACAAAATATTCTATCTTAGGAACACTAAATCCTGTTTCTAACTTTCCACTAATCTTATAATCAAAAGCAGGAATAAAAATAGGAAGTTTTTGAGGAAAAATCTTGATTAGAAAATTATTTAAATGACCCTTAAATAATAGGTATAAAATACATCCAATATAAATGATTATTTTCAAAATTCTATTTTCATAGGGGAGTTTTTTAGCAATAATCATGAGAGAAACGAGGAAAAAGGCAATAACGTTACCAAAGAGAAAATCCAAAAACAAGATAGCTCCATAACTGGAAAAATAATTAATTACAGCATGAGAGAAAGAAGTATTGTAAAGTCTTAAAATGAAAAATGTTAAAAATATTATGACAATTAAGAAACTTAAAAGCTCAATTAAATATATAATCATCCTTTTTAAAAACAAAACAGAAGGTTTCAGGGGTAAAGTAAAGCTCAAATAGTTAAGATCCTTAGAATTAATATCCATAAGATTACTAATTGCTATGAGTATTATGCCTACCAAAAACACCAAAAAGAGAAATACAAAAATTATGAGACTTAGATCATCTCTATTCATAACAGTAGAATTTAACCTTGCATAAATAGCAAAAACCAACCCTATTAATGTAAGTAGAGAAATTAGATAAGCGTTCTTTTTCCCCAAAATTTCATATTTTACAATATTTATTACATTCCTCATCTTATTCTCCTCCCTAAAACATACTCTTAAAGAGTTCATTTATAGAAATCTTCTTCTGTTCCCTTATTTTTTCTGTATTCTCATCTAAAGCAATCTCACCTTGGTATAGGAAAATAGTTCTATCTGCTATAGTTTCAATCTCATTTATAAGATGAGTAGCTATGATCATTAGGCTTTCTTCATGGTAATTTTTTAAAATACTTGTAATAATCTTGTCTCTTGTAGATGGATCTATGCCACTAAGGGGCTCATCCAAAAGATAAATTTTGGCTTTTCTTGAAAGGGAAAGACTTAGGAGTAATTTTTCCATGTCACCTTTAGAAAGTGCTTTAAGAGATAAATCTTCTTTTAAACTAAAAAAGTCAAGAAGATTTTTAAATTTTTTATCATCAAAATCAAAAAAATCTCTGTAAAATTTATAAGTATCTTTAATCTTCATCCACAAAGGAAAAATATTTCTATCGGGAAGATAAGAAATTATAGATTTTGAATAGACTCCAACCTCTTTGCCATCTACCAATACTTTTCCTTTTGAAGGTTTTAAAAGTCCAGCTACGATTTTTAAAAAGGTAGTCTTTCCGCTCCCGTTAGGTCCATAAAGTCCTACAATCTCACCAAGATTAAAAGATAGGTTAATATTTTTCAAAGTAAGTTTTTTACCATAATCCTTATAGAGATTAGAAATCTTAAGAATCTCCATTTACTTAACCTCCTTCAAATAACCTTGTAGCAAAGCAATAATATCTTCATCAGAAAAACCTAAATCTCTCATATCCTTGCAAAATCTTTCCAAAATATCCTCTGCCATCTTTTTCTTAAGTTCTTCTATTTTCTTTCCATCCTGAGTTACAAAGGAACCAATCCCTCTTAATGTGTAAGTTATACCCTCTCTTTCAAGTTCTTGATAAGCTTTCTGAACAGTGTTAGGATTTACCTTCAACATCTCTGCAAGCTCCCTCACCGATGGCAATTTATCACCCCCTTTAAGCTTTCCTTTTACTACTTCTTTTTTAATAAAATCCATAATCTGCAAATATATGGGAATTTCCTCATCAAAATTAATCATCTTCACCACCTTTCTATGCTACTGTATTAGCTATATAATACAGTATTACTTTAATCTTGTCAACAATTTTGGTGTATAATATCTCCTATGAAGATGAAGGCGATGCTTTTAAAAGAGATAAAAAATCTATCCATAGATAGAAATCCTCTAACCCTTGAGGAAATAGAAGTTCCAACCCCAAAGGAGAAAGAAATATTAATAGAGGTATATGCATGCGGAGTTTGCAGAACCGATTTAGATATTATTGAAGGAAGAACTCTTCCATCAAAATTTCCCATAATCTTAGGACATCAAATCGTGGGAAGAGTTGTGGAAAAGGGTAAAAATGCAAATAAATTTTCCATTGGAGAAAGGGTAGGTATTGCATGGATAAATTCTTCTTGTGGAAAGTGTAAATATTGCTTATCAGGGCAAGAAAATCTATGCGATGAATTTAAGGCTACAGGAAGAGATGTGGATGGAGGATATGCAGAGTATACAGTGGTTTCAGAAGATTTTGCATACAAGATTCCTGAGAATTATTCCGATGAAGAATCGGCTCCCCTTCTTTGTGCAGGTGCTGTAGGATATAGATCTTTAAAACTCACCAACATAAAAGATGGAGATAATATTGGACTTTCTGGATTTGGAGCATCGGGACACTTGGTATTAAAAATGATAAAATTTCTCTATCCTAATTCAAAAATTTTTGTCTTTGCAAGAAGCAAAGAAGAAAGAAATTTTGCAAAGGAACTTTCAGCTTATTGGACAGGAGATTTCGATGAAGATCCTCCTGAAAAACTAAAAGCCATAATAGACACTACTCCAGCATGGAAGCCCATAATTTCAGTACTAAAAAACCTTGAAAAAGGTGGAAGATTGGTGATAAATGCCATAAGAAAGGAAGAGGGAGATAAAGAATTTCTTTTGAACTTAAAATATGAAAGAGATCTTTGGATGGAAAAGGAAATAAAAAGTGTAGCCAATGTAACAAGAAAAGATGTAGAGGAATTTTTAAAGATAGCAGAAAAACTAAATTTTAAACCTGAGATTCAAATATATCCCTTGGAAGAAGCTAATAAAGCCCTTCTTGAGCTAAAAGAAGGAAAAATTAGAGGGGCAAAGGTATTGAAAATAAGATGAAAATTATAGAAATAGAATTTATAATTGAGAAACAAAAATATTACGATCTCTACTTAAATCACACTCCTTTAAATCAATTTTCAAAAACTCACGTTTTCATAAACAACCTTGCCTTTGGAGAAATACAATTTCCACAGGGAGAAACTCATTCCTACATAGGAGAATTAAAACTTAAACCTGGAAAATACTCTTTTAAAATAAATCTTCCTCAAGAAGACTTTAAAATAATTTCCTTAGAAATTAAAGAGAAAGATTATTCTACTACAAAGATCACAAATTATAAAATAAGGCCTAATCTCTCAGATAATGCTAAAAGACTTTTAGAATTCTTACAAAAGATTTATTCCAAATACATAATAGCTGGACAACATACAAACACTGCCTTAGGTCCTGAGATAGCCTACATAGAATATTTCACAGGGAAAAAACCTGCCCTTCGTGGTTTTGATCTTTTAAGTTATACTCCAGCCGTAAGGACTCAAGATATGACTCCCCATGCCCTAATTGAGATTGAAGGGAATAAAGGTTCTATAGAAAAAGCCATAGAATGGGCAAAAGACCTTGGAGGCATTATCACTCTATGTTGGCACTGGTATGCACCCTTGGGAGGAAAGGATAAAACCTTTTACACCGTTAACACTGACTTTAATTTAGAAGAAGCCCTCCTAAATGGCACTGAAGAGAATAAAACTCTATTGAGAGATATAGAGATTATTGCAGAAAAACTTTCCATACTTAGAGATCTTGATATTCCAATTTTATGGAGACCCCTTCATGAAGCTGATGGAAAATGGTTTTGGTGGGGTGCAAAAGGTCCTGAAAACTACAAAAAACTATACATGCTTCTTTATGAGATATTTACAGAGAAATACAGATTAAACAACTTAATATGGATATGGAATGCTCCTCATCCCGAATGGAAAATTGAGAAAGACCTATACGACATAGCGGGTATTGACCATTATGCACCACCTGGAAATTATGGACCCATGAAGTTTTCTTATGATCTCTTATTAAGACTTACCGATAATGAAAAACTCGTAGCTCTAACAGAAAATGGACCCATTCCAGATCCTGATCTTCTTTTTGAGTATGAAGCTTACTTCCTATGGTTTATGCCCTGGTTTGGAGATTTCGTCTTTAATGAAAACTTCAATTCTAAAGAACATTTTAAAAAGGTTTACAATCACGAAAAAGTAATCACTCTGGAAAATTTAAAAAATTTGACTCATCTTTTCTTATCATGCTAAAATAATTTCAAAAAAAAACTATTTTTGGGGAGGAAACCTATGAAAAAATATCTACTTTTAATCGTATTTCTTTTGCTTCTTATTACTCTCTCCTTTAGCCAAACTCCAAAGTATAAGGACGCATTTATCCTTAAAGAACCATCTTCAGGGGATGTGATAACCAAAAATCTTCCCCTTACCATAGAGCTTAATTTTTGGAATATTGCAAAGTATGAAGGAAATACGTGGATGGCATTTTATAAAGAAGAAGATGCAGTAGAATATTATGCAGATATAAAAAATATAATACTAAAGGATAAAAACTCATGGGTACATGGGTATCCTGAGGTTTATTATGGATACAAGCCATGGTCTGCCCATGGAAACTCCATTGAAAAATTAGTTCTTCCACGAAAAGTATTAGAATTTCCCGATGTTTTATTTAACTTAAAATACAATATATGGTATGAGAGAAATCTCTCTATAAACTTTGCAATGGAGACCTGGATAACAAAAGAACCATATCAAAAAACAGTAACCGCAGGAGATATTGAGATGATGGTATGGCTTTATGCCAATAGACTCTCTCCTGCAGGAAGAAAAGTAGCAGAAGTAAAAATACCAATTATTCTCAATGGAAATCAAAAAGACATTGTATGGGAAGTATATTTCTCACCAGGGAGTTGGGATTACATTGCTTATAAATCAAAAGAAAACATTATCCAAGGAGAAGTAAAAATACCAATAAAGGATTTTATAAAACATTTAAGAACAGTTATAGCTAATAATTCCAGTAGAATAACTGCAGAAAAATATGACCAGATGTATGTAACGGTTTGGGAAATTGGAACTGAATTTGGAGATCCCTACACCAATGAAGCAAAATTTGGGTGGACCTTCTCAAACTTTAACATTGAATCTAAATAAAGAAAAGGGACCCAGTATTGGGTCCCTTTATAACTAATCTCTTTTAGTATTTTCTAAACCCTTTGCCTTTCTAAATTTTTGAGCGTACATCTTCATATCTGCTTTATCCACAAGTTCCCTATAAGAAGATATCTCCTCTGAAGTTGTCTCTATACCAAAACTAATCCTTATTTCTCCCTTAGTTATATCTTCAATTCTATCCTTAATTCTATTTACCACTTTTAGTGCCTCGTTATAATCAGCTTTCCTTAATAGAATTAAAAATTCATCACCACCCCACCTTACCGCAGAATCACTTTGCCTTATAGAATTCTTGATGGCAGTTGCAATCTCTTTCAATACATAATCTCCATAGGAATGCCCAAGGGTATCATTTATTCTTTTAAATCCATCTATATCTACAAAAACCACACTAAAATCTTCCTTTTCACGCAAGAAATCCAAAAAAGCTTCTTCAAGCTTTCTCTCCCCATAAGATCTATTAAAAAGTCCTGTCAATGGATCAAACATACCATACTTTCTCTCCCAAAAGACAATAAAACTCTTAAGAAGATTTCGTATAACAAAGAATAGAGAAGGAGGAAGATTTTTAAGGGAGTAGACAGTTATGGAAAAAGGAGGCTTTTTATAGAAGAATCTAAATCTATTCCTATAAATAAGCTTATTGCCTTTTTCTAAAGTTTTTTCTCCAACTTTCAATACTAACAGAAAATCATCTACAAAATCTGAAATAACCCTATATATTAGTTCTAAGGCTTCATTCTCATCTTCAGAATCTATAATAGCTTTTCCCACATAACCTTCCAGAGCTTTTACCTTTGAATGTTCCTTCATTAGGTTTACATAATCTGAAGAAAGCTCTATTATCTGAGTTTCTAACTCCTTTTGAAGATTTAAAAGGGTAGCAAGTCCTATAATCTCAAGTCTTATATAGGGAATAAAGACATTTAAATTTTTATCCTTTTCAAGGAATCTAATAAGAAGTTTATAAGAATAAAGAGCATCTAAAAATTCCCATCTCTCAAGCATCAAGTCTATGTAAGAGAGAAGTGTAAAAAAACTTTCCCTGAGAATATATCCTTTCAAAAAATTGTGAATAGGATAATCGGTAGGATAATCTCTTAAAGATTTAGAAATCTTTAAGCTTTTTTCAGCAACTAATTTCATATATAGAGTCATTATCTGTTCTTCTTTTGTCCACATTACTTCATCTTCGCTTATCTCAATCTCCCCTAAGAAACTCTTTAAAATCTTCAATAGAACTTTACTTTCTGGAATAGTCTTTAGACTATCCAATTTTTTCATAACTTCTTCTAATTTTTCCACTTCTCTATAACTAAGATATGCAATCGCTAATCTTCTATATCCCGAGTAAAGAAAATATTCTAATTCTACTTCAGACAGTAGCTCTTCCAGATCATTTAATAAGTTTTTTACTTCAGAGAAATCAGCATATTGCATTTTACTTTTAATCAAGTTTCCAAGGCTAATAACCATTAAATTCTTAGAAAGGGATTTTGATATCTCATATGCCCTTTGATTAAGTACTAATGCACTCTTAGGACCATAAAGGTAATTCCTCAAATCGCCAAGATTGTTTATTAATTTATGCAATATTATTTTGTCTCTTGTTTTTTCGGCAAAAATAAGCCCATTCTCAAATATGGAAAGAGCCTTTTCAAATTTACTATCAGTAAGGGTCAAAAGTCCTAAGGCATTATAAAAATTAGCAAGGTATTTAGGAGAACTCCTCAAGCGTAAAATATCTTCTAAATATTTATTCAATAGAATTAAACCATCAAGACTTTCCTTAGTAAGAAAGTAATAACTAACCAACCTAGAAAGAACCTGAGGAAGAGTATAATCCACTTTTAGTCTACCCAAAATTTCCTCTTTTATTTTTCTTGCCTCCTCATACCTTCCTAAATATGATAAACATCTAATTTTATTTGCAAGATCAAGCTCATTTTTATCTTCAATAGAGTCAATTATAATAAGGGCTTTATCAAACTTCTGGAAATCTATAAGAAGATCTATCAACCTTCGTTTATATATATTTCTACTGTCCTCATCTTTTTTAATAATTTCTTCCAAAATTTCCATTTTCCTCTGAGTGTTATAAGAGGTTCTAAACTCCCTTATCTTTGCATACTTCCAATATTTCCTATTATCCTCAGCTAACACTCCTATTCTTCCCCATATATCACAATAGTTAAAAGAAGAAAGTTTTTTTATAAATTCCTCTTTTAATTGAGATGAATCATGAGACATATTCTCTTTTATATAATTTAAAACCTCTTCGGATCCAAATCTCCAAAGAGGATATTCCCACCTTATTAATCCTGTCTTAACAAAATCCATAATAAAATTTAAGGGACCATAAAGTTCCTTTAATGCCTTTATGGAAGTAGAGGAAAAAGTCTTTCCAACAAAAGTAAGAGTATAAAGAGCTTTTTTCTCGCTATCTGTTAAAGAATTGACTTTTTCATTAATAATCTCTTGAAGGGTTTTAAAATTGTTCTTATATACTATTAAAGCATTATTCCAGTTTCCATTACTCATTTCAAAAAGTTTTAATGCATCCTTATGGGGCAAATTAAATGCCTTTTTTATTTCTTCTATAAAAGTCTTCTCACTTATAGGAACCGATAAGGCCTCAGAACTTATTTCATAAGCTTCTACATCAAAATCTTCACCAGCAACAACAAAATTTACACTGTGCTTTTTATTCAAATAGGGTATTAATTCTTTAAAAATCTCGTTATAATTTAAATATTCCTGCCAATTATCAAAAATCCAATATTTTATCTTTTTCTGCCCTAAAATATATGAGGCTATATCAGCTATTTGACCTATCTCTAAATCTGAAGATATCACTTCTTCGGATTTATACTTTTCCAGATAGGACAAGAACCTAGGATGAATATATCTTACTAATATGGGACCCACTAAATCTCCCTTTTCTTTAAAAAAAGCCCTCTTATCTATTAAAGAAAGAAGAGTTAAAAAGAATTCACCAATTGGAGTTCTATGGGATGCATAATGGGTAAAAAGAGAATAAGACTTATTTCTCTCAAAAAGAGATCTTAATAAATAGGTTCTTCCACTTCCCCTTGGAAGGTTTAAATATATTATAGGTTCCCTCTTTAAAAGCTCTTCAATATGATTTAAATTCTCTAAAAGAAAATCCATTTTACATTAAAGTTTTTAACTAACTATTTTTATTATAACATTTCATAATCTCTTTAATAAGTTCCTCAACCTCAAAGTTAAACCTCTTTATCCCTAAAGTTTCACTAATACCTTTCAAATTCTCTTTTAGCAAACTAACTTTCCTATCCACCTCCATACTTCCTATCCTATCAAGATCTACATAGGAAAGATCAATACTTAAAATCTCACTACTTTCTTCAACTCCTGCATGAAGAGGATTTGGGGTCATAAGCTCCTTAGGGTAATTTACCTTTCCCCAATGCCATGAAAGCACCCTCATATTCCTTTCTTTATGTTCTTCTTCTAACCTTTCTACTACTTCTATTTGAGGTTTTGCCATGTGTCCTGTACATAAAATACATAACTTAAAACCAGTCCTTTCAAGAAAATTAAGTATATCTTTAAGAAGATTGTAAAAAGTTTCCTTTCTTACAAAAATACTTCCAGGTATTCTCTCCTTTGCAAACATCTCCATTCCCCAAAATTCTTCTCCATCTTCCACCAAAGTACTATCAGTCCCCACATACAAAGTAGGCATGAGCACTCCTCCTAATCTTTCCCATACAAGCTCCAATAATTTTCTTGCTCTAAAAGGATCAGTACCAAATATAAGATGTTCTCCATGCCACTCAAGAGGACTTACAGGAAGATAAACTATAGGGTTCTTTTCAAGAACTTCTCTAAGATGATAAGGAAACATGCTCTCATACCTATACTTAAGCATACCTTCAACCTCCATAACTTTTTACTTTTAACTTTAATTTTATCCTTTAAAAATTTCTTTTTGTGTTAAAAAGAAAAGTGACTTATTTTGACCCCATCAATATGGTAATATTTAAACAAAAGGTTTATATGTTAAAATTATTAAAAAATTAGGGGGAAGAAAAAGTGAGAATAAAAATAACATATGAGACTCTTGACGGAGATATAGTACTTCCTAAGCACTATAATCATCATATCCAGGCTCTTATTTACAAAACCTTCTCCCCGCAGCTTGCCACAAATCTTCACAATATTGGTTTTCCATATGGGAAAAGAAGATTTAAGCTTTTTACCTTCTCTCGTATCCTTGAGAAGGGTATCCCTACTAAGGATGACACAAAATTAATCTTTAAAAGGAAAATTACATTCTATTTTTCTTCCCCAATAGAAGATATTGTTGAAAATCTTGCAGAAAGAAGCTTTAAAGAGAGAGAATTTGAACTTTGTGGAAAGAAAATATACATATCTCAACTTCAAATAATCACAACTCCTAAAATTGAAGAAAAAGTAAAAATAAAAGCCATATCTCCTATCACCATATATAGTACATTAAAGAAGGCGGATGGAAGCAAAATTGTACATTTTTACAAGCCCATAGATAAAGAATTTTCCAAACTAATAGAAAATAATGCTAAAAAGAAATTTCACCTAATATATGGAAAAGACCCAGAGGAACTAAAGTTAGAAATAAAACCCCTGAAGTTTTCTGTAAAAGATAATTTAAAACTTGTTAAATTTAAAGACACAATAATTGAGGGATATACCGGAGTATATGAGCTTACTGGAAGTCCTGAATTAATCTACGTAACCTACGAGGCAGGATTGGGAAACAAAAACTCAGGGGGATTTGGTATGTGGGAAATATGGAGAGAAAAGGAGGAGGATGAAAATGCTTGATGCAGTGAAAGAAATCGGAGATATTATTTTAGGTAAGAAAATCTCGTATCCCTTAGAGACTTTATTAGAAGATCCTAATGCAGAGGGAAGATATAAAAATGTATTTTGCCTTACTTTTGAGGAGAGGGAGGGAAAATACCAGTATAAAGGAATAGAAAGAGAAGAATATTCCACAGATAAACTTGTAAGATATCTATACAGAGGTGGACCAAAAAACGGAGCCAACTTTTCACCTTCAACTAAGGTTACTGAAATTGATAAAACCCTGAAAAATAAAATTATAGGATGGTTTAAGGAGGTTTTATCGAATAAAAATATTAAACTCAGCACCGAAGAAAGAGCATTTCTAGAAAACTTAAGTCAAGAAATCATGAATAACACAGAGAAATTTATAAAGGAATATAATGAGCTCATCAAAGAAATTCCAAAAAAAGAGGGAGGAATTTTCCTTACTTTTAAATTTAGAAGTCCTCATAAAATTGAATATCTCGGGGATAAAGAAGTTTTTGTAAGAATCTTACAGGATCTTCTTAGAATAAGAGAGGGTAAAAAAGGTAGCACCATAGGTATATGTTCTATCTGTCTTGAGGAAAAGGAAGTAAGTGTAGGGGACGGTATTTACACTTTCTTTACTGTTGACAAACCAGGTTTTATAGCTGGTGGATTTAAAGAAAAGGAAGCCTGGAAAAATTTTCCTCTTTGCGAGGACTGTAGAAGAAGCCTTGAAAAAGGAAAAGAATATATTAACAAAGAACTAACTTTTAAATTAGGAGGTTTATCCTATCAGCTTATACCTAAATTTGTAATTGGAAAAGAATTTGTAAAAGAAGACGTTTTAAATACTTTTTTTGAGACAAATAAACTTATAAACTTAAGAAAACAAGAAGCTAAAAAATACCTAACTGATGAGGAAGATATCTTAAATTATTTAAGTTTTGTTGAGGATAACTTAACCTTAAACTTTCTCTTTATAGAAAGAAGACAAAGCGCTGAAAAAATACTTGCTCTAATTGAAGACGTACTTCCTTCAAGATTCAGAACCATATTTAATATAAAAGACAAAATTGACAAATTATTTGAAACCGATTTTACCTTTAGAAACCTATGGACCTTCTTCTCCAAATCTGATCCTAATAATAGAGATCAAGACTTAATTAACTACTTTTTAGATATTGTGGACCGAATATTTAAAGCAAGACCTATAGATAAAAACTTCCTTATGCAATTTATTATGAAAAGAGTAAGAATTGCCTTCGTAAGAGAAGAATATTTTCCACAGGTTGTAAAAGATGCTATTATGTCCCTCTTATTCTTAACATATTTAAATTTAATACAAATGGAGGTGAAACTCATGGATGAAGAGAGATTGTTTGATCCTGTATTTAAAAGATTCTCTCCCACCTTTGACCATCCAGTGAAAAAGGGTCTTTTCCTTTTGGGTGCATTGACCCAGATGCTCCTAAACATACAATACTCCCAAAGAGAAAGTACCCCATTTAGAAAACAACTTAAAAGCTTAAAAATGGAAGAAAAGGACTTTAAAGGGCTCCTTCCAAAGGTAATCAATAAACTTCAAGAATATGATGCCTTTGATAAAGGCAAACAGAAAATAGCAGAAGAAGCATCCTACTATCTCCTTCAAGCAGGAGACAATTGGAAATTATCCAATGACGAACTAAACTTTTACTTTGTTTGTGGTATGAATCTTTTACCAGAAATTACTTCTATAGTTTATGAAAAAACTAATTAGGGGGTGTTTAAAAATGACTGAGTTAAAAAATAGGTCTGAACTATTATTTCTCTATGATGTGACCGATGCAAACCCTAATGGAGATCCCGTTGATGAAAATAAGCCAAGAATAGATGAAGAGACAGGAGTAAACATTGTCACCGATGTAAGATTAAAAAGAACCATAAGAGATTATCTATATGAGTATAAAGGATTAGAGGTATTTATAAGAGAAATAAGAAAAGAAGATGGAAAACTAAAAACTAAAGAAGAAAGGCTTGAAGAATTCAAGAGCAATCAAGAAGTGATAGAAAAATGCATTGATATAAGACTTTTTGGGGCAACTACAGCAGTGGAAAGGAAAACTATGGCTTTAACTGGACCTGTTCAATTCAAATATGGAAGATCTCTCCATAGGGTTGATCTAACTTATATTAAAGGTACAACTGTAATGCCCTCTGGAGCAGAGAAAACTCAAGGCACCTTTACTGAAAAGTATATACTTCCCTATTCTCTTATAGCCTTTTATGGAATAGTAAACGATAACCTTGCTAAAGTACAGAATATTCCTCTTACTCAGGAAGATGTGGATTATATGCTTGAAGCTATGTGGCATGGAACCAAAAATTTAATTTCAGGCTCTAAATTCGGCCAAGTTCCAAGACTTCTCATACAAATTGTATATAAACCCGATTCTTATTTCTACATTGGTGAACTAAATAGAAGAATAAAGTTAATATCTGATATAGAGGATGAAAAAATAAGAGATATCTCTCAGGTAAAGATTGACATCTCTGATCTTGCAAAAGCCCTTGAGGAGAATAAAGGAAAAATTGAAAAAATAAGATATAAAGTAGATGAAAGATTAAGATTAGTAAAAGACGGTATGGACACATCTTTAACTCAAGCTTTATCACAGCTTTCTCTTGAGGAACTTTCTTTTTAGGAGATGATCTTAAATGAAAGTTCTTGTATTTGATATATTTGGAGATTTAGCTCACTTTAGAAGATTCTATACTACATCCTCTCCCCTATCCTTTTCCTTTCCTCCTCCCCCTACCATCTTAGGGATGATAGGAGCCATTGCTGGAATAGATAGAAAAAAATATCTGGAAGTACTTTGTCCAGAAAATTGTAAAATCTCTCTACAAATAATGAATCCTATAAAGAAGATAAGACTGGGGCTTAACTTAATAAACACAAAAGGAAACTTCTGGCAACCCGTTAAAACTAAAAATCATGATGCTAGAACTCAAGTAAAGACTGAATTTATAAAAGATCCAAGATATAGGGTCTATTTTTACCACAAGGATGAAAACATCTTTGAAGATGTAATAAACAAGATTAAAAACCATGAAACTTTCTTCACTTTTTCCTTAGGGCTTTCAGAGCTTATTGGGGATTTTCAATTTATAAAAGTGGCTGAGTTTATTGAAATAAAAGAGAAAGAAGAGGTTTATATTCACTCCCTTCTCCCCATGTCTTACATCTCCGAAAGCAAGATCATATTTGAAGAAGGCAAGAGCTATTTTAGAGAGAGAATACCCGTAATAATGAACAAAGAAAGAGTGGTAGAAAAATACGAAGATGTAATATATGAAAGTAATGGAAAACCTATCAAGGCTTTTGTAAACTCCTATTATAAGGGAGAGAATCTAAATGTCATCTTTTTCTGAACTTTATTCCCATCCTGAAAAACCATTAGAATTACATTTGAAAAATGTAAAGGAGCTTTCCTGGAAATTTTTGGAAGACATTCCCATAGAAAAACTGCCAATTAAAAAAGAACATATAAAAAAGTTAGCTCAAATCATAACCCTTTCCCATGATATAGGAAAGTCTACTACATTTTTCCAAGATTATCTTCTTAAAGGAGAGAAGAGAGGAGAGAAAGAGACCAGACATTCTCTCCTCTCCTCTATTATTGCTTACTACATAACTAAAAACTCTTTTTCTAGGGAAAATATTCCAGAAGATGTTAAGATCTTTTTTCCTGTAATTGCTTTTCTCACCGTTAAAAGGCACCATGGAAATTTTTCAGACATAACCATAGAACTAGACTTGGATGAAGAAGAAAAGAATCTCTTGAAAAAGCAAATAGACTCTATAGATGAAGAAAAATTTGAGAAATTAATAAAAAATTTAGAAGATCCCAATTTTCAAGAAATTTCCAAAGAAAAACTATATTCAATTCTTGAAGAAGTTTCAAAGGATATAAAAATTCTTAGGCTAAGTATGAAAAGACTCTCTAAACAAAAATCCTTAGACTACTACTTTTTAAATAATCTATTATTTTCCCTTCTAATAGATAGTGATAAAAGTGAAGTAACTATTGGTAAACCCGAAAGAAATTTACAAGAAATACCATACATTATAGTCGATGCCTTCAAAAAAACTATTAAAATAGAAAAAAAACCAATTAATAATCTCAGAGAAAAAGCTTATAATGAGGCTTTAAGTAAAGAAATAGATCTTTCTCAAAAGATTTACTCTCTTAATCTTCCTACTGGGCTTGGCAAAACCTTCATATCTCTTGCTTTTGCATTAAAACTTCGAGAAAAAATAAAGAAGAAGCTGAATTATACCCCAAGAATCATTTATTCACTACCTTTCTTAAGTATTATTGAACAAAATGCAGAAGTAATAGAGAAAATACTTAAAGATTACTTTGGAAAAATAGACACAACGATTTTGTTAAAACACCATCACTTAGCGGATATATATTATAAAATTGACGAAAAAGAATTAGAACCAGATGATGCAAAAATCTTAATTGAAGGATGGAACTCTGAAATAATAATCACTACCTTTGTACAACTTTTCCAAACTCTTCTATCTAACAGAAATAGTAATTTAAGAAAACTACACAGAATATTTGGAAGTATCATAATTCTTGATGAGGTACAATCAATTCCTATGAAATATTGGTTACTTCTTAGGGAGATCTTTATAGGTCTTGTAGAAAAATTTAATTGTTACATTATTTTCTCTACTGCAACTCAACCCTTAATATTCCAAAAAGATGAAATGTTTAACTTAGTAAAAGGTGAAGATTATTTTGTTCAATTAAATCGTACTATATTAATTCCCAATCTTTCTGAAGTATTAAGTTTAGAAGAATTCGTTGAAAGAATTAATTTTGAACCCGACAAAAGTTATATGTTTATACTAAATACCATAAACTCTGCAAAAACATTTTATGAACTTTTAAGAGAAAAAACAAAAGAGGACATTATTTTTCTCTCAAGCCACGTTACTCCTAAAGAAAGGTTAGAAAGAATAGAAAAGATTAGAAATAAAAAGTCAAGAATCGTAATAAGCACTCAACTGGTAGAAGCAGGAGTAGACATTGATCTTGATATAGTATATAGAGACATAGCACCTCTTGATTCTATAAATCAATCTGCAGGAAGATGTAATCGAAATTGGGAAAAAGATATAGGAGAAGTAGATATATTTATCTTAAAAGATGAAAGAAGAAAATACGCCTCATATATCTATGACAAGATTTTATTAGAGGTCACCACGGATCTACTCAAAAAGGAAGAAAAAATAGAAGAGATCAAATTCATTAACTTTATTCAAGACTATTTTTTAGAAATAAACGACAGAAAATCTCATGATATCTCCAAAAATCTGCTCAATGCTGTTTACACATTAAGATATTCTGGATGGACAGAAACCGAAGATAAAGAACAAGTAGGTATTGAGAATTTTAAACTCATTGAAGAGGATTATCCCAAAATAGATGTTTTTATAGAACTTGACGAATACGCTGAAGAATTATGGAAAAAATATTGCAATTTAAAAGAGATAAAAGATATTTATGAAAGAAGGACTGAATTTCAAAAAATAAAAGGAGATTTTTACAAATACGTCATATCTGTACCCACTAAAATAGAGAATTTACCTCCAATAGTAAACGGTTTTGGCTATGTAAGTAAAGATAACTTAGAGGATTTCTATAGCAAGATTACAGGTTACCAGGCAAAGGCAGAGATCCTATTATGGTAGTTCCAAGATTAATTACAGGAACATTAGTAGAAAGTTTTCTTATCTGCAAAAGACAGTGTTGGCTTATGTCTCATCAGATTACTCCTGATCAAGATCATCCATACTTAGAACTTGGAAGATTTATTGACATGGAAAGTTATAATGAAGAAAAGAAAAAAGTAAACCTTGAAAATATGATAATTGACCTTATAAAAACTGAAAATAACACGCTCCTTATAGGAGAAATAAAGAAGACCTCAAAAGCTCAAGAGAGTGCAAAACTCCAACTTCTTTTTTACCTATATAACTTAAAATATAACTACGGCATAGAAGCTAAAGGAATACTCCTTTTCCCAAAGGAAAAGAAAAGAATAAAGGTAGATCTTACCGAAGAGGAAGAGAAAAAGATAGAAAAAATAATCTATGAGATAAGTGAGATCATTTATAAAAATCTTCCTCCTGCACCAGAAAAAATAAATTATTGTATACACTGTGCATACAGGGAGCTTTGTTGGTCATGAGCGAAAGTATTTATATTTTTTCAAGTGGGGAACTAAAAAGAAAGCACAATACAACATTTTTCGAAACGTCCGACGGTCAAAAGAAGTATCTTCCCATAGAAAACATTAGGGATATACACTTTTTTGGTGAGGTAACCCTTAATAAAGAGTTTTTAGAGTTAATATCTCAAAAAGAAATAATATTGCACTTCTATAACTATTATGAATATTATATAGGAAGCTTTTACCCAAGGGAACATTATAACTCTGGTTTTATGGTTCTAAAACAAGCAGAGCACTACTTAGATAATGAAAAAAGATTAAAGATAGCAACAAAAATTGTAAAAGGAGCTTCGGGAAATATAAAAAGAGTGATTAATTATTATCTAAATCGCGAAAAGAAAGAGTTAGAAGATTATCTTGAGAGAATTCAAGAACTGGAAGAAAAAATAGATATTACTAATAATGTGGACGGACTTATGGGAATAGAAGGAAATATAAGAGATATTTATTACTCCTGTTTCAACATAATAACAGAAAAAGAAGAATTCTTTATTGATGAAAGAACCAAAAGACCCCCCTCAAACTATATGAATGCTCTCATAAGTTTTGGAAATTCCCTCCTTTATACTACTACACTCTCTGAAATATACAAAACTCACCTTGACCCAAGAATTGGATATCTTCATACTACTAATTTCCGTAGATTCACATTAAATCTTGACGTAGCTGAGATATTTAAACCTATCATTGTGGATAGAATAATATTTAGCCTTGTAAATAAAGGAGAGATTACTCCTAAGGATTTTGAAGAAAAGTTAGATGGAGTTTACATGAATGAAAAAGGCATGAAAATCTTTGTACAAAATTTTGAAGAAAGAATGAAAACTACAATACAGTATAAAAATCTTGGCAAGGTCTCGTATAGAAGACTTATAAGACTTGAGCTTTATAAACTTGAGAAACACCTAATAGGAGAGGAAGAATACGAACCTTACATATCCTCTTGGTAATTATTTTCCATGTATGTAATAATGGTATATGATGTGAACCAAAGAAGGGTAAACAAAGTATTGAATACTGCTAGGAAGTATCTTGAATGGATACAAAATTCAGTTCTTGAGGGAGAAATAACCGAAGCTAAATTTGAGATGCTAAAAAGAGAAATCGAAATCATAATAAATGAAGAAGAAGACTCAGTAATTTTCTACATAATGAGAACTACCAAATATTCGGAAAGACAAATACTCGGTATTGAAAAAAATAAAAGAGAACAAATATTATAAGTAAATTAAGAATTAAGCATTTTTCTCAATCAATTCTTTATATATTTCCTCTACTCTTTTTTTTAGAACAGGATGTACAAAATCAGGAGCTATTTCCGAAAGTGGACCCATAACAAAGGTTCTATTATGAGCATCAGGATGGGGTATTTTTAGATTTTCAGTATCAATTACTAAATCATCGTAAAAGATTATATCAAGATCAATATTTCTTGGTCCCCATTTTATTTTTCTCTCTCTTCCCATTTCTTTCTCTATATTCAAAAGAAGTTCAAGAAGTTCAAAGGGATCAAAACCTGTCTCTACTAGTACTACTCCATTTAAAAATTTATCCTGATCCTTATATCCATAGGGCTCTGTTTCAATAATTGATGATTTCTTAATAATTCTCAACCCTAACTCTTCCATTTTCTTTAAGGCTGTCTCAATATTCTTTCTTCTGTCCCCTATGTTACTTCCTATAGCGATGAAGACCTTATGCATTTTATCTCCTCAAGTACCTTTATTACTCTCTTATTCTCTTTAACGTCATGAACTCTAACGATATCCACGTCATTTAGCACACACAGTGCAGTAATTCCAAGAGTTCCCTCAAGCCTCTCCTCAGGTGGAAGATCAGATAAAGCTTTTCCAATAAAACTCTTTCTTGAAGCCCCTATGAGTATAGGCTTTCTAAGACTTTTGAATTCCTTTAATCTTGCCATAATCTCAAGATTATCCTCATATCTCTTTCCAAAACCAATTCCTGGATCGACAATTATTTTCTCAGGATCAACACCATTTTCCTTAGCATAATTAATTCTCTCTTCAAAAAATTCCATGATTTCTCTAACCACATCATCATAATATGGATTTTTCTGCATATCCTTAGGGGTTCCCTTCATATGCATAAGTATATAAGGAACTTTATATTTTGCAACTATTTTAACTAAATCATTATCAAATCTAAAGGCACTTATATCATTTATCATGTCTGCCCCTCTATCAACAGCAAGCTCTGCTACCTTAGAATAATAAGTATCAACTGAGATCACTACATCGGGATAACTTTTTCTAATACTCTCAATAGCTGGAATAACTCTTGACATCTCCTCATCTATACTTACTGGTTCAGCACCAGGACGCGTAGATTGACCCCCTATATCTATGATATCTACACCATTTATTACCATATCTTCAACAGTCTTTAAAACTTCATTAATCTGCATCTTTCTTGATCCACTATAAAAAGAGTCAGGAGTTACATTTATTATCCCCATAACTAAAGTTCTACTTAAGTTTAAAACTCTACCCCATGGAGAGACAATTTTTTCAGGTTTTTGCTTTAATAAATATTCTTTTAATTCCTGCAGAACCAGTGGAATTTCAAAATATTTGTTGTTCTCTAATTTTTTAATAAAAAGTTCATAATGCTTTTTGGTTCCAAGAAGAATAACATCACTTTTTTCAATTTTACAATCTACAACGTTCTTATGCACCACTACATCCCCACCAAGAGAAAGCATCTCTTGCTTAATTACATTTGCAGTTGGAGAAGAAATATTAAAAATTTTTAGAGGAATAATTTGAGCTTTTCTTTCAAAAATTTCAAGAGAAGCAGGATGAGCTCCTACTTTTAATATCTCTTTTCTTAAAAATTCATGACTAAGCTCTACTATCACTTCTTAATCCACCCCTTTTCTACGCATGCAAAAGCATTGTGATTGTGAATACTTTCAAAACTTGTGACCTCAACTCTATACCAACTAATTTTAGGTTCTTTTTCTAACTCTGAAACAATGTCTCTTACTACATCTTCAACAAATTTGGGATTGTTATATGCAGTCTCAGTGATGTACTTCTCATCGGGTCTTTTTAAAAGAGAATAGATAGGAGCACTAGCAGATCTTTCAGCAATCTCCACTAGATCTTCAAACCATATTAACTTTTTAGATTTAATATAGATCTCTGCTATAGCCCTCTGATTATGTGCCCCATATTCGCTTATTTCTTTTGAGCATGGACATAAAGTATGAATAGGCACCTTGACTCCAATAATCATATAGAGCTTTTTACTAAGTTCAGCCTCAATAACACATTCTATCATATTAGGAGAAGCTATCTGAGATACAGGAGTCTTTTTAAAGATAAAATAAGGAAAGGTTATCTTTATATGACTGCTGTCTGCTTTTAACTTTTCTCTGACCTCTTGCAATATCTTGCCAAGATTTTCTGGATGAAGAAAGTCAATTCCATTTAAAACTTCAACAAATCTACTCATGTGGGTTCCCCTTAAATCTTCTCTTAAATCCACAGAAATATCAATATTAGCAACAGTACTTTGATATTCTCCACTCTTTGTAATAATCTTTATAGGCCAATGTATATTTTTAATTCCCACTTTTCTCAAATATATACCTCTATAGTCTCTCTCATTTTGAACATCCTTCAATCTTTTCACCCCTATAAATTACCCCGCTATCTTCTGTCTCCCACACTTGCACTTCATAAAGATGACAATTATCCCTCTGCAGTTTTTTTTCTAACCTCTTCCAGACCCATATAGCTATATTCTCTGCAGTAGGTTGATTTATTATTTCATTTATATAAGAATGATCTAAAACATTAATTACCTCTTCTTTTACAATATCTTTTAATTCTACAAAATCTATAATCATACCTTCCGAATCTGGAACACCCTCTACAACAATTACCAACCTATAAGTATGTCCATGCAATTTTTCACACTTACCTTTATAATTTTCTAAATTGTGAGCTGCGTCAAATTTAAACTCACGTATAAGGAACATCTCAAATCTCCCTAAGTTTTTTGTAAATTATACCATTTAAAATGAGAAACTAAATGGAATTTTCTGTTTAAAAATCTTTAAAAAAATACCATTTTGTTACATAATACCATTCAACAAAAACATTATTTTATCTAAACTTTTTAAGATCGACAGAAATTGTAACAAAAAATCAAAGCAAATTTTTAAAGAAAAACCTCATTATTACTCAATTTCATAAAAATTTTCTAACTTTTCTGAGTAGAATCTCTCTAAAATCTTCTTAAATACTTCATTTAAAACTTTTTAATTTTATTCTTAAAAGCTTATTTCTTCGTCGACCCCCAATAACCCCCTAAACCCCGGGGGATCGACAGACCTATAAATTTTCCATTCCATACCTCTTTACATCTTATTCTTTTTATGCTATATTATCCTCAAAATTGTAGCGTACCTATAAGGGTAGTTAATTTTAAGCGGTAGCTTTTTTGCCCTTTTTACGGGTTTGTAGCGTACCTATAAGGGATTGAAACGAGGGAGTGTAGGGAGGAGGAATACTAGGAATTTCAGTTTGTAGCGTACCTATAAGGGATCCTTGAAACTATTTTACCATATCAGAAAAACCCTAAATTAACTTTAAAATTAT
>NZ_JBMFQK010000004.1:0-124748 GCF_049968615.1 Dictyoglomus sp.
CCTTCTATGTTCTTGGTTGTTTGGTGCAAAATGTTTAAGAGAAGTTCCTACTCCCTCACTTTGTACTCCCTTAATAAAATGGGCTGCAAGTTCTCCTGCAAGGAGTGGATCTTCAGAGTAGTATTCAAAGTTTCTTCCACAAAGGGGAGATCTTTTTATGTTAACTCCAGGTCCAAGGAGTATTTGTACATTTTCAGCCTGGCATTCTTCGCCAATAGCCTTTCCCATCTTCTCAGCAAGGGATTTATCCCAGGATGCTGCAATAGTTACAGCAGTAGGGAAGCATGTAGCAGGAACAGTCTTACTAAACATGGTTTCTTCTTTTCTAAGTCCATGAGGACCATCCGACATTCTTATAGATGGTATTCCAAGTCTTTCAATGGGTTTTGTATGCCAAAAGTCAAGCCCAGAACAAAGGCTTGCCTTTTCCTCAAGGGTCATTTGAGATATGAGCTTTTTTATATCCACACTCATTAGTTTACCTCCTTAACTAATAATTGTAATAAAAAGGGGAGAGAATTTTTATTGATCTCTCCCCTTTTTAAATTCTTAGAGATTTTATACTCTTGTTTCAAGTTCTCCAATATCTTCCCATTTTTTATAGAGGGTTGGAATACTTCCAATGAGATTTTTTGTGTAATCGTGTTTAGGATTAGATATTATATCATCAGGAGTTCCTTCTTCTACAATTTCTCCTTTATACATTATTAATATTCTGTTTGAAATATAGTAGGCAAGTCCCATATCGTGGGTGATGAATATAATGGAAGTTCCTGTCTCATCTCTTAGATTTTCAAATAGTTTTATTATACCACCACGAGTGGATGCATCTATCATAGATACAGGCTCGTCTGCTATGATTAGAGATGGTTTTAAGAGCCAACATCTTGCAATCATTATTCTCTGTTTTTCTCCACCGGAAAGTTGATGGGGATATTTTCCAAGGATATTTTTAGGTTCTAATCCTACATGGATTAAGGCTTCTTCAATTAGTTCTTTTGATTTTGGATTGTTAGGATCTACGTCTATAAGTCTTAAAGCTTGGTGTAGTATTCTATCAATGGGATAAAATTGATTATAACTTGCAAAGGGATCTTGGAATACTGCGTGTACTTTTCTGTAGTAATTTTTCTTATCTTCTACTGTTTTTATGTCTTTCCATACGTTTATACCTTCTACAATAATGTCTCCTGATGTTGGTTTTTCAAGTCTTAGTATCATTTTAGCAGTGGTAGTTTTTCCAGAACCACTTTCTCCTACAAGGGATACAATTTCTCCCCTTTCTACAGAGAAGTTTATACTTTTTACAGCGTGAATTTGTCTTCTTACAAATAAACCAACTTCATATATTTTGTTTAAGTTTTTGACCTCTAAAAGTGCCATCTTTTTCTCACCTCATTTATTAAATAAGAAACATGCTACTTCTCTATTGGTATCTATCTTCTTAAGAGCAGGTTCCTGCTCTTCACAAATAGGCATCTTATATGGACATCTGGTATGGAATCTACATCCATGAGGAGGATTGGCAAGGTCTGGTGGTGTTCCAGGAATATACGATATTCCACGTTTTTTTACTTCAGGCTCAGGAGTTACTACCGAAAGTAGTAATCCTTTTGTGTAGGGATGTAATGGATCTTTTATGATATCATCTACTGGGCTATTTTCAACAATTTTTCCAGCATACATAACTACCATTCTTGTGGCAATCTGTCTTACCGTGGCAATATCATGGGTAATAAAGACAATGGATTCTACAATTTCTCTTTTTCTTAATTGTTCCAATGTTTTTAGAACCAGTTTTTGGTTTGCCACATCTAAGGCTGAAGTAGGCTCGTCACATATTAAAAGTCTTGGGTTTAGTAATGTTGCAATGGCTATTACTGCTCTCTGTCTCATTCCCCCCGAAAGCTCAAAGGGGTATCTATATATGTCATTAGGGCTTATTCCTACATCGGTAAATCTTTGTTTTGCTCTTTCTACAATCTCCTCCTCGTTAAGGGCTTTTTCAAAATGGTCTTTAACTAAATCCGATATAAAATCTCTTATCTTTTTAGTTGGCATAAGGGCATTCATTGCAGCTTGGGGAACTATGGAGGTCTCTCTTCCCCAGACGATTTTTTGAAGTTCTTGTCTTGGCATTTTGTTTAGCTCTAAGAAATCTGCTCCTGCATTTAAGGTGACTTTTCCATCAATAAAAGTTAATGGTTTTTTTATGTTCATGATCATAACATTAGAAAGGGTGGATTTTCCAGAACCACTTTCCCCTACAATGCCCACCACTTCCCCTTTATATACGTTTAATGTGACCCCATCTACCGCTTTTACATAGGTATCTCCTCTTGCATAATATGCTTTTACATTGTCTAAATTGATTATTAAAGTGCCTTTCATATTTTTATCACCTCTCTCTCAGTTTTGGATTGAATACTTCATCCATTGCTGTGGTAATGATTAGAAGAGAGGAAGTGAGAGCAACTATGATAACTCCTGGTGGGATAAACCACCACCAAAGTCCTCTCCTTATGGCTTCCATTAGGACAGCCCATTGGAGAACTATACCAAGGGTTACTCCCTTTGTAGGACCTAATCCAATAAGGCTTAATCCTGCTTCTCCCAAAATCCCACCATTGATAAAGAGAATAAATGCCATAAAGGTATAGGTTGCAATTGCAGGAATCAAATCCTCTATTGCGAGTCTAAAGTCTCCATACCCTGCAAGCCTTGAGAGATAGACATACTCTCTATTTATTAAACTCATAAGTTGGGCACGTATGGCTCTTGCAAACCAAGGCCAAGAGAGTATTCCCAGTATGACAGCAATAACTTCTAAACTTCTTATGTTTAAATAACTTGCAATTAAAATAGCAAGGAGAATACTTGGTATTGTTAAAACTATATTTGTTAAACCCATTAAAATATCATCAATAATACCGCCTTTAATAGCAGAGAATGTTCCTACAAGAAGTCCTATACTCATAGAAATTATAGCTACTAAAAATCCTATGTATAGGGATGATCTAGTTCCATTTAGAACCTTTGCTAATAGATCTCCACCATAGGTATCGGTTCCTAAGGGGTACTGCTTACTTGGAGGTTGTTCTGGTATTCCTGCAAAGGATGTTGGATCTTTTGGGTAAACAATTGGACCTAATATAGCCATTAAAACAATTAATAAGAAAATAGTCGCTCCCACAATAAATTTTGGACTTTTAAATAATGGTCTTATCATTTGTTTCCACATTTTAGCTTCCCTCTCCTTGTCCTAATCTTATTCTTGGATCCACAATGGCATACACAAAGTCCACAATAAAGTTAGCCAAGTATATAGCTACAATTAAGATTACAAAAATCGCTTGAATTAACGTGTAATCAAGGGTACTTAATGCTCTAAAAAGGATATATCCTGTTCCGGGATAGTTAAAAATAAGTTCAGTTATCAGGGCACCACCAAGAGCAGATCCTAAATTTAGAGCTAAACCAGTAATTTGAGGTAGTAATATATTTCTAAAGACATATTTGAATACAGTGTTATCCCTCATTCCTAAATTTACTGCAAACACCGTATAATCCGCATCTAATTCGTATATAACCAAAAGTCTTGTTCCAATCGCCCAGCCCCCAATAGCTGCAATCACTATGGAAAGAAAGGGGAGAATGTAATGATAAAGCACATCTAAGATAAAAGTTAGAGAAAGATTTGGTATTAGTCCTTGAGAGTATCCCCCTTGATTGGGGAAAATCTTTAGCTTAACAGCAAGGGTATAAATTAAGAGCATTCCTAACCAGTAATAAGGAATTTGACTTATAACAAGGGAAGAATTAAGCACAATATTGTCAATCCAGGTTCCTCTCTTGTTTCCAGCAATAGCACCAAGGGTATTCCCAATAATCCAAGCGGTTAATGTGGCGGGTATTAATAAAAATAAGGTCCATGGAATAAAGGGAGCTAAGACATCAATACACTTTTTAGGATAATAGTGAATAGACGTTCCCAGATCTCCCTTAAAAAGACGTCCTAAAAAATTTAGATATTGAATATGAATGGGTTTGTTAAAACCAAATTCTTCCATCATAGTTTTTTGTACATTTGACATGGTCTCTGGATTACTTGCTCCCTGTACTGCTATACGCTGGAGGATAACCGCTAATGGATTTCCTGGAATGGCTCTTGGCAAGATAAATATTATGGTAATTGCCACAAAGTATGTGAGTATTAGGAAGAAGAGCCTTCGTCCTATGTACTTTAAAAAAGGTTTCATAGCTGTTTTCGGCATTTACTCTTAAGCCTCCTTTATCTTGCTTTATATTTTAACTAAATAACCCCCCGGAAAACTCCGGGGGGTTTATATTCTGATTCTCGGTTAGGACCTTAGAGCATGGCCCATAAAGTTCTCCTTTAAATTTATTTTGCCTTTGCTAATGCATTGAGGACGTCGTTGGTTGGTATAAGGAGACCGCCTTTTGCTTTGAACTCTACCCAAGCTGGTACCTTAGGTGTTTGTCCTTTTGGAGCTATGCCAAAGAGTATTGGTAGTGCCATGTTGCTCCAAGGAGCAGCTGGGTACCACCATGGTTTGCTTTCGTTGGGCCATCCAGTCCATACAGTTTCGTTGTATTCATACCAGTGAGCTCCATAGAAGAGTGGAATTGCTGGGAGATCTCTGTAGATTATTCTTTGTAATTGATAGAATAATGTCTTCTTGACCTTTGGATCAAGGGTTGCAGCAATCTTATCTAAGAGTTTGCCAACCTCTGGATTGTTATATCTTTCAAAGTTACCATACTGATCTTGACCAAATGGTTTGTAAAGGGCTGGATCTAATACTAATCTGTAGACGTTCCATGGATGATCAAAACCAGGGCCTGCAGACCATCCAAGGATGAAGTCAAAGGTTCCTTGAGTCCATCTGGTCCACCATACAGAGAAGTCTGGGAATTCGGTCTTTACGTCGAGCCCAATTTCTCTCATGTTTGCTGCCATCATTTCACACATCATCATCCAGTCGGTCCATCCATTTGGAACTTGAATAGTGAAAGTACCCATTCTCTTTCCATCTGGACTGATTCTTATACCATCTTTTCCTCTCTTATATCCAGCCTTGTCAAGTATTTCATTTGCTTTCTTAAGATCTGTCTTAGGTTTTCCATCGGGAGAACCCCATACATATTTTGCATAAGCTTGATCAATGTATTCTCTGTATGCTTCAAAGTCGTCTATTACCATTGATGGATGAGCTTGGTTACCATAGCCAAAGTATGCTTTATCAAGCATCTCTTTATATGGTATTGCATAAGCTATAGCTTTTCTTACTGCAGGATCCTTGAGTAATGGATTGTAGTAGCTGATGTAGAGAAGATCAAGACCATCTGGCATGTAGTATGGTTTGTTCTTGAACCAAGTTCCAATGGGGAGCTTCTTCTGAGTCCAGAGGGAGCTTACATCGGGTATAAAGACTCCTGCCCAGTCAGCATTTCCTTTCTCAAAGTCTAAGTTTGCTACAGCATTATCTCTATAAATTACATTAGCAATGTATTTAGGAACAGGAAGCCCAAATACTGCTTTGCCCCACCAATCATCAATTCTTCCATATACTACAATGTTGGGATCTGTGTAGTAGAGTTTATATGGTCCAGAAACTACCTGTTTTTCAGGATCATTGTTCTGGAAATCTTTTACTGCTTGTACGCCTTGCTTTAATAGAGGCTCATAAACATGTTTTGGAACAATCCTTGTAGTGAAGGCATATCCTAAGAAAGAGGCATAGTTTTGTGCATCTGGTCTCATTACAAATTCTACTGTCTTATTGTCTACTGCTCTTACTGTTTGGATGTAATCCCACCATCCATTACCAGGTCCAAATCCTACTTCTTTTGTGCAGTTGAAGGTGAACACTACATCATCAGCAGTAATTGGAGTACCATCGCTCCATTTTGCAATATCTCTGATTTTTACTCTTAGTGTTCTCTTATTCACTGCTGTGAAGGATTCGGCAAGTACTGGTAGCCATCCATCTTTCATATTGCTGTAGATGAAAAGTGGCATGTACAAGAAATGCTCAGTACCATAGGTGGAAGAAGGTGCATATAAACTGTAGGTGGTTGCAGACCAAAGTGCTCCAACGGTATAAACTGTTTCATTACGTGGTAAAGAAACCTGACCTAATGTGGAAGGTACAAGTAGAAGGGTCAAAAGTAAAACTGTTAAAAACACCCCTAAAACTTTACCCCTCATTTTTACACCTCCTATTTTGGGGTAAATTTATATCTGGACCATGCTCCAGGTCCTTTCGTGTAAAAAATAATATCATAAGGAAACAATTTTGTAAAGAGGGTAATTTCATTTTGAAATTATTAAAATTTTTTAATAACTTTATGCAAAAAATTATTAAAATATTGGCTACACCTGAGGAACATCTGTGAAAATGAGTTCCTTTAAATCCACACTTTCTTTAAAGTAGTAAAAAGGATCTTCATAAATATTGAAGTTGTCCTTAGGAAAAATAAATATATTTGTTCCATGATTAGGTACATAAAAGAGGGCAAAATAAGGTAATTTTTTTCTTTCTTCCCAGATTTCCACTGCTTTTTTCATGGCATACTTACTCATTTCTTGCATGAGATCTACACCACATCCCACAGGAGGATACTCTCTTATATCTATAGGTATATAAAAAAATTTTGAGGAAGGATTTAAAATCTTATATCCTCTATGTAAATGAACCACTCCTATTATGGGTAGGTAATCAAGTTTTTCTTTCATCTCCAAAAGGGGCAGAGTAAATTCCTCTGCTTCTACAGATGGACCAATGGTTTCTTCCTTTTCTTTTTTAAATACTCCAACCTTACCGTTTTTTAAGGGAATGATAGGTGCTAAATCTTTATAGGATAAGTTACTTTTTACTGTACCGTATTTTCCAGAGCAGGTGACTATAAATATCCCATTCATGAAGTTTAACTCTTTAGGAGGTTTTATTTCGGGCTCAAAAGCCATAAAGGCTCCTTCTGCTTGTCTTGAATAATTCACAAGCCTAACGATGAGTTTTGCAAGATTTTCATCTTTTACTAAATTTCTTATTTCTACAGGTTCAGAAAGTAATTTCTTTTCACCCAGAAATTTACCAAGATTTATCATGCTATTTACAATTTTAGATTTTTTCCATACATCTTCCTTTATTTCCCAATCTATTTCCTCATAACCCCCTACTTCTTTACAAGATCCAAAAACCATAAGTCTTTTTGCCAGATCTTCTATCCTTAAGGATGGATGTCCTCCCTCTAAGGTTCCTAATATAACTTTATTCTCAGATATATTTTCCCCTTTATATGGAACAATAATATTTTTAAAAGCTCCTAATTTTGCCATGAGAAATCTTATAAGTTGAACTTTTGTATTTGAAGATAGACTATGGATATTTATATTGTCCTCAATAAATACAAGATTAATAAAATTGGGATGAAGTTCAGGGTATATCTCTAAATTTTTGCATACCTTCCTTCCAATACTAATAGCAAAGGGAGGATTTACTTCTGGAAGGGATTCTTTTAGGATTTCATTATCTTCAGGAAGCTTGTTGTTTTTTAATACCTCTTCTATCTTAGAATCTAATTTTCCTAAAAACACTGGATTTATTATTATCGCATAATTGTTTTTTACTTTCTTATCTTGCTCTTTTTTCCACAGGATTACCTCACAATTATGCTCTTTAAATTCTTGAACCAAAATTTCATAAATATAATCTTTTAAGTTTTCAATAGATTTGTCCATATTTTTGTTAACCTTTTGAATTTCTTTTAAGAGTATTAAAGTGGGGTATTTAAGCCACCAGAATTCTTTCTTCATTTTCTTCCTCCTTCACCTTTTTTAATTTATTATAATACGTTGTCTTAAGTTATTTATTAGGTTATTATTTAAAAAGTTAGAAAGAGAAAGGGAGGGATAAATGTGGGAAAGATTAAAGTAAAAAATCCTATTGTAGAACTTGATGGGGATGAAATGGCAAGAGTAATGTGGAAATGGATTAAAGAAGAGCTCATTTTTCCTTATTTAGACATTCCTATTAAATATTTTGATTTGGGAATCCAAAACCGAGATGCCACTTCTGACATGGTAACCCTTGAAGCGGCAAAAGCCATAAAAGAGTACAAAGTAGGGGTAAAGTGTGCTACCATTACGCCAGATCAGGAAAGGGTAAAAGAGTATAACTTAAAAAAAGCATGGAAAAGTCCTAATGCTACTATAAGAGCGTATTTAGATGGAACGGTATTTAGAAAACCTATTATTGTGAAAAATATTCCTCCTTATGTGAAGACATGGAAGAAGCCGGTAATAATAGGAAGGCATGCTTATGGAGATATATACAATGCTTTTGAATATAGGGTTGAAGAGCCTGCAGAAATTGAAGTTATTGTTAAAAATTCTGAAGTTAAAGAATTTAAGGTTCATACCTTTGATGGGAAAGGAATATTTATGGTTCTTCATAATACTGAAAAGTCTATAAGGAGTTTTGCAAAATCCTGCATAAATTATGCTCTTTCTGAAAAAGTAGATCTCTGGTTTTCTGCCAAGGATACTATATCAAAGATTTATCATGGATATTTTAAAGAAATATTCCAAGAAGAAGTAGAAAGAAGAAAAGAAGATTTTGAAAAGGCTGGAATAAATTATAGATATTTCCTTATTGATGATGCTGTGGCTCAGATATTGAAATCAGAAGGTGGGATGCTCTGGGCATGTATGAATTACGAGGGAGACGTAATGTCCGATATGATTGCTGCAGGGTTTGGAAGTCTTGGACTTATGACTTCTGTATTAGTCTCTCCTGAGGGAGAATATGAGTTTGAGGCTGCCCATGGCACTGTAAGAAGACATTACTACGAATACTTAAAGGGAAACAAAACTTCTACAAATCCTACCGCATCCATATTTGCTTGGACAGGAGGTATAAGGAAGAGAGGAGAATTAGACGGTACTCCTGAAGTAGTCAATTTTGCAAATAAATTGGAAGAAGCAACTATTAAAACCATAGAAAGTGGTATTATGACTAAGGATCTACAACCTCAAGCATATCCTCCTGTAGATAGATACTATTATACCGAGGATTTTATTAAGGCAGTAAAAGAAAGATTGGAATTTTTATTAAAGGAATAAATCTTTCCAAAACTTTAATAATTCAAAGAGATTGTTAAAGAGAAAGTTTGGATTAGAAGAGACAAGTTTTTCTTTTTGGGTGAAGGGGGAGAGAACTCCAATGGTTAGAATGTTGAGTTTTTTACTCATCTCTATATCCTCTTTTGTATCTCCTACATATATTACTTCCAAAGGTGAAAGGCTTAATTTTTTTAGTATTTTTAGAAGAGGTAAGGGATCTGGTTTTGGCTTTTCGGAATCTTCCCAAGTAATCCACCCATCTATATATTCTTCAGGATTGAGATAAGGTTTTTCTCTCTCTATATCTTCTTTAGTACTTGCGGTGACCACTCCTATTTTAAGGTTCAGTTTTTTTAAAAAGGTTAAATTTTCTACCGCTCCTTCTCTCCACTTTACCAGAGAATAATCAAAATAATCCTTCCATAGTAGATCTATTTCTTTCCAATATTTCTCTGGAATATTATGTTTTCTGTATATATCATACCAGTTTGGAGAAAATTTCTCTCTATACTCCTCTTCGGATATGATAAACCCGAATTTTTTAAAAATTTCTTTTGTGGCCTTTATACAAGCTGGAAATGAGTCTACAAGAGTTCCATCCCAATCAAAAATTATACCTTTAAGTTCCATGTTTTTATATTATATTTACAAAAACTTCCACTAAATTTGGATCGAACTGTATACCAGCAAATTTTTTTAGTTCCTCAATGGTTTCTTCTTTTGTTTTTGCTCTTTTATATGGTCTTCCCGAGATCATCACTTCATAAGCGTCGACTATGGCAAAGATTCTTGAGACCAGAGGTATCTCTTCTTTCTTTAAACCTCTTGGATATCCTTCTCCATTCCACCATTCATGGTGAGTAAGAATGTATTCTGCAATAGGAGCAAGTTCATAAGAGGTTTCAGCAATTCTATAGCCCACTTCAGGATGGGTTTTTACTTTTTTAAATTCATCCTCAGTGAGTTTTTCTGGTTTTCTCATAATTTCTTTTGGAATTGCTATTTCTCCTATATCATGAAAGTAGGAAAGAAATATTAGAGCTTCTCTTTCTATATCGGATAGGGTAAGGATGTCTGCCATTTTGGAGACCAATTCTTTTATTTTGTTTTCATGACTTTCACTTTCAAAGGTATTTTCCCATAAGAGATTTTTGAGGGATTTGAGGACAGAATCTCTAAAGGTTTTTCCTTCTATTAATTTGTTTCTGTACATTCTATCTTCGGCTCTTTTAAGTACTTCTAACATTTCCTCGTCTTTTTCTTCCTTGGTAGCATGTCCAAGGGCAATACTTAGAGGTATAGGATGTTTTTTATCTATTTCTTGATTATATTTTTCACAGTTTTCTTTTATCCTTTCACAAATTCTTTCTACGACATCTCTAGGAGTTTTAGGAAAGATTATGACAAATTCATCTCCTCCCCATCTTGCGATAATGTCTTCTTTTCTACAAGATTTTTTCAAGATCTCTGCCACTGATTTTAATAGTTTGTCTCCCTCCTCGTGTCCAAAGGCGTCATTTACGAGCTTTAAGCCATTAAGATCTCCCATTACAATACTTATAGGAAGTTGTCTTTGAGTATCAAGCCTTTTTAGTTCTTCCTCAAAGAAGGCTCTATTGTAAAGCCCTGTAAGTTTATCATGAAAGGTAAGATATTGAATTTCTGCTTCAAAGATTTTCTTTTCTGTAATTTCTTGTGTTATTTCTATAGCACCAATAACCTTGTTTTTCTCATTTAAAATGGGATAAGACTTTATATGCCATACCCTTCCGTCGGGAGTAGTGACTTCTCCTTCAGAGACTTCTTTGGTCTCCATAGATCTTATTACGGGGCAGTTTATACATGGAGTGTCTCTATAGTGCCAGAGCTTATAGCATTTTTTATCTGTAATGTTTTTGAGATCTAAGTCTAGGGAGATTTGGGCTGATTTATTAGCATAGACTATATTCATGTCTTTATCCAATACTATAACCATTTCTTTTAAGGTATCAAGAATTAATGTTTCAATTAATTTTTCATTTAATTCTTTCATACTTTTATCACTCCAAAAATTTCCTAATAATCTCTTCTAAGTGCTCTAAACTTTTATACTCTATAGTAATTTTACCTTTATTAGGGCTTTTAGGCTGAATTTTTACTCTGGTGCCTAAATATTGCTCCAGTTTTTCCTCAAGAGATCTTATCTCAGGAATTTCTATTTCATTCCTAATTTTTCTTTTTTTTACAAGGTCTTCGATTTCTCTTACAGATAGTTTTTCCCTTATTATTTTTTGGGCTAAAAGTTTTTGCATATTAGGGTCTTCTATTCCAAGGAGAGTTCTTGCGTGACCATAGGTTAAATTGCCTCTTCTTACCTCTTCTTGTATTTCAGGGGGAAGCTGAAGGAGTCTTAAAAAATTTGCTACTTCAGACCTACTTATAGAAAGTCTTTGGGCAAGCTCTTCTTGAGTTACATTAAAGGTCTCAATATAGTATTGGAATGCTTTTGCTTTTTCAATGGGATTTAAATCTTCTCTTTGGAGATTTTCAGTAAGAGCTATGTCCCAGGCTGATTGATCATCTATTTCTTTAATGATTACAGGGATTTCCTTTAATCCTGCAGTTTTTGCAGCATGGTATCTACGTTCTCCAGCTACTATTTCGTAATAATCTCCTTTAGGTCTTACTAATATGGGTTGTAGAAGCCCTAACTGTTTTATTGATTCTACTAACTCCTGAAGGGTTTCTGGATTTAAAGTTTCTCTTGGTTGGTTTGGATTGGGAACTATTTTATCTATAGGTATTTTTTCTATAAGTTTTTCTTCCTCTCCTATTAGGGCTTCAAGTCCTCTACCTAAGCCCTTCTTTTGAGAAGACACGTTGTATCACCTCTTTTGTGATTTCTCTATAAGCTTCTGCTCCTGAGGAATCTGGAGCATATTCAAAAATAGATTGGGAGTAACTTGGGGCCTCACTCAATCTTACATTTCTAGGAATAAGAGTTTTAAAAACTTTATCTTTAAAGTATTTCTGTGCTTCTTCTATAACTTGTTGGGCAAGGGTGGTACGGCTATACATGGTAAGAAGAACGCCAAGGATTTCTAAGTTTTGATTTAAATTTTTCCTTATCAAGTTTATGGTTTTTAATAGTTGACTGATTCCTTCTAAGGCATAATATTCACATTGAAGAGGAATAAGGACATAGTCTGAAGCAACTAAGGAATTAACTGTTAAGAGTCCTAAGGATGGGGGAGAGTCAATAAGTATTATGTCAAAATTTTCTTTTATTTTATCTAGGATTTCTTTCAGTTTTAATTCTCTAAAAAGCATAGATACTAATTCAATCTCTGCACCTGCAAGGTCTATATTTGAAGGAATAATAAATAAATTTTCCCTTACCTTATTTTTTCCATCTCCTAAGGAATAAATTACTTTTTCTATAGAAACCTCTTCAATAAGAGCTGAATAAAGATTAGGCTTTTGATTTTTAAGATTAGATATACCACTCGTAGTATTCCCTTGAGGATCAGCATCTACCAAAAGAATTTTCATCCCCTGTTCAGCTAAAGAGTAACCTAAATTTATTACTGTAGTAGTCTTACCTACACCACCCTTTTGATTGGCTACGCTTATTATTTTACTCATTGCTCTCTTTTGTAATGTTTCACGTGAAACAATTTTTAAAGTTCTTTTTTCATCTCCTCTACTTCTTTTTCGCCCTTTTTATAGAAGTTTTCCTCTTCCTTATCAAGCTCTTTTAATAAAGTTAAGAATTCTCCGGCGTGTACTTTTTCTTCATTAGCAATATCATAGAGCACTTTCTTGGCAAGAGGATCGTTAGTGGCTTCCGCTATCTCTTCATATAATTGGATAGCTTCATATTCTGCAGCAACAAATAATCTTATAGCTCTTATTAATTCCTCTTTACTAATCTTTCTTCCCACACCTAAAACCGAATAAGGAGTACCAAATTCAGGCATTCTTAAACCTCCCCTTGAAAAATTTTAGTTCTTATTATAGCATATAAAGCTATGATTGGGAATTCAGAAAGCAAAAAAGAAATTGTCATATCTGTATTAATAGCATCTTTTTTGACAAGTTTTATAGGCTCTGCTATAAACATAGCCATCCCTGTGATGGGAAAGGAATTTAAGCTTAACAATGTGGCTCTTACCTGGTTAAACACTTCTTTTCAACTTTCTGCTGCAACTTTTCTTCTTACTTTTGGGAAACTTGCTGATATAAAAGGTAGAAGAGAATTATATTATTTAGGAATTTTCATCTTTGCTTTTGGGGTTTTTCTCTCTATTTTTTCTATGAGTTACTCCTTTTTACTTTTGTCCAGGATTATTCAAGGTATAGGCAGTTCTATTATATTTGCCACATCTTCAGCTATATTAACTTCTCTTTATCCTCAAAGAAGGGGCTATATCCTTGGGATATATACCACATTAGTTTACTTAGGATTATCCTTTGGACCTATTTTAGGAGGTTTTCTAACCCAGTACGTAGGTTGGAAAGGTATTTTTGTTTTTACTTTGATATTAAGTATACTTAGTATGATTTTAGGATTGTTTTATAGGGAAAGGGAGTCAAAAAGGGAAGAAAAGTTAGATATATGGGGGACAATCCTCTTTTCCTCTTTTGTTTTTTTATTTCTTTTTGGAACAGCGCAAATTTTAAAACCTATGGGGATCATTAGTACTATAGCTGGAATTATTATTCTCCTTTTGTTTTATTTTTTAGAAAGAAAAGTCAAAGATCCTTTAATTGATGTAGAGCTTCTTATAAATAATAAAAATTTTACTTTTGCCAATATTACTGCTCTTATAAATTATGCCTCTACTTTCGGGGTTTCTTTTCTTTTGAGTCTTTATCTTCAGAATATAAAGGGGATTTCTCCAAGGGATGCAGGATTGTTTCTTATATTTCAACCTTTGACTCAAGCCTTATTTTCTTCCTGGGCTGGAAGACTTTCTGATAAGAAGAGACCAGAGATTTTAGCTTCTACAGGAATGTTTATTATTGGTATTTTTCTTTTTCTTCTTTCAAAACTTAGTCCTCGGAGTCCTATTTTCTTAATACCTATTTATGGTACATTTTTAGGCTTTGGTTTTGCTTTATTTTCATCTCCTAATACTAATATCGTTATGGGGTCTGTAGATAAGAAAGATTATGGTTTTGCTTCTTCTTTCCTTGCCACTATGAGGGTTATAGGACAAAGTTTAAGTATGGTTATGGTGAGTTTAATTTTTTCTTTAAATAATGACTTGATGAATTCTTATGGGACTCTTATGATAATATATGGAATTTTGTGTTTTGTAGGGGTTTTTCTATCTATAAAGAGACATGAGGTTCGTAAAACTTTTTAGCTTTTTGATTGTTTTCTTATTTCTTGGAAACTATATTCTTTCTTTTGATGAAAAAGAATTAGCCCTCAATATAAGGTTGGTTTTATGATTTTTAAAGAAAATTCTATGAGCGATTTTTTTATGCTGTGTTTTGGGACTTTGACATTGAGCATATGTATGATTTAGAGCATGTCTGGGTTTATATAAAAGGAAATTGGCATGGAAAGTATAGAAGTTTTGAAGAGTTTCAAGTAATTGATGGACATCCTGTAATTTATGCTCAGCCAGGAAAGCATAGTTTTGCTTCTGTAAAAGAATATTTTAACGGAGATTTATTTAATTACTTGAGAACCATAATTTCTTGTAAATTTTTTGCAGGGAAGAGTGGGATTCTACAAAAAGGATACAATATAGAATTGAAAAGAGGAGATGAAGAGTTTAAGAAAGAAATCCCAGAAAGAATAAGTTATCTTTTAACCAATATAAGAGAAAATTTTAATTTTCCCTTAACCTATTCTTATAGCAATTTAATCATACATTAAATGTCCTTTAAGATTTGTGTTTTATGATTTAGAATGAAAAAAAATTCGGGAGGTGTAAATCATGAAAAAATGGTTCTTAATCCTTATGATCCTTCTTATCTCATCGGGGGCCTTTGGACAACAGGTAATCATTAATGGCGCTGGTGCTACTTTTCCATATCCTCTTTATTCTCGATGGTTTTACGAATTTGAAAAAGAGACAGGTATAAAGATAAATTATCAGTCGGTGGGTAGTGGGGCTGGAATTCAACAGGCAAAAGCTGGTACTGTGGATTTTGGAGCCAGTGATGCTCCTCTTCCTGGAAAAGAACAAGAGGAATCAAAACTTGTTATGATACCAACTGTAGCAGGGAGTATTGCCATTGTATATAATCTACCTAATGTGGGAAAGGGTTTAAAGTTAACAAAGGAGCTTATTGCAGATATATATCTTGGAAAAGTTAAAAGATGGGATGATCCAAAGATAAAGGCTTTTAACAAAGATATTAATCTTCCTAATATTCCTATAGTGGTGGCAAGAAGGTCCGATGGAAGTGGAACTACCGCTATTTTTACCAACTTTTTATCTGCAGTAAGCCCTGAATGGAAAGAAAAGGTAGGAGCTGGTACCTCGGTAAACTGGCCTGTAGGAATCGGGGGAAAGGGTAATGAAGGAGTTGCTGGAATAGTTAAGAATACTATTGGAGCCATAGGTTATGTAGAGTTTGCTTATGCTGTTCAAAACAATTTAAACTATGCTCAAATAAAGAATAAATATGGAACCTTTGTCTATCCATCCATAGAGACTGTTAAATATGCAGCATCTTTCTTTAAATTACCCGAAGATTTTGCAGTTTATATAGTGGATGCGCCAGGCAAGAATAGCTATCCTATAGCAGGATATACCTTTTTACTCCTTAAGAGAGAGTATCAAGATTTAGAAAAAGCAAAGGCAATTATAAAGTTTATCACATGGGCTTATGAGAAAGGTGATAAATATGCTGAGGAGCTCCTTTATGTTCCTCTTCCTGATAATGTGAAAAAATTGGCTCTAAAGAAGTTAGAGCTTATAACCTATAAAGGTAAAAAAGTGGTAGATCTTTTGAAATAGTTGAATTGCAATAGGTTTAGAATCTTCTTTGGGAGGGTATGTCCCTCCCTTTTATTTTTGATATAATTTTTTACTATGATTTTTGAGAGGTTAGAAAAAGCGAAGGTTATAAAAAGGGAGAAAAGATTTAGATTATATGTAGATTATCAGGGAAAAGAATTACTCACATATCTTCCCAATTCAGGAAGGCTTCAGGATATCGTATATCCTTCTGCTACAGTGTATGTAAAGAGGAGAGAGGATAAGAAAAGAAAAACCCTTTATGAAGCAGTATTAGGAGTCCAAAATGGAGTACTGGTTTCTTTGAATGCAAGTCTTGCTAATAAAATTTTTGAAGAGAATCTTTTTCGTTTTCCTGTAAAAGTAAAAGAGTTGAAAAGAGAATTTAATTATCATGGGAAAAGATATGATTTTTTAATAAATAGTAAAATCCTTGTGGAAGTAAAATCAGTTACCTTAGTCAAGAATGGAGTAGGAATGTTTCCTGATGCTCCCACAAAAAGAGGCTCAGAACATTTAGAATTTATGAAAGATTGGATCTTTGAGAAATGGGTGATATTTGTGATCCAAAGAGAGGATGTAAGATTGTTTAAGCCTAATAAAGATCTTGATGAGAGGTTTTATCAGGCCACTCAGGTTCTTAAGAGAAGTGGTGGAGTGTTTTTTGCCTTTACCTGTTATGTGAGTGAATTTGGTATAGATTTTAAGGAGTTTGTAGATGTCCAAATATAAATCTGCTTTGGAGAAGATAAAAAGTATAGAGGAAATTGCTTATCCTGTTGTAGAGAAAAGAATAAGAGAGTTTGAGGCACTTGGAAAGTATGGGGACGAGTTGGATCTTTTCTCGGAGCTTTCTTTTTGTGTTCTTACAGCTAACTGGTCTGCTCAAGGAGGAATCAAGGCTCAAAATATTATAGGCAAGGTAAATTTTGCCCAATTATCCTTAGAAAAGTTAGTAGAAAAGTTAAAAGAAGTGGGGCATAGATATCCTATTACTAGGGCAAAATTTATTGTGGAAAATAGAAAGCTTATTGGTAGTTTAAGAAACATATGGAGAAAGCCAAGTATAGAGGCGAGAGAGATATTGATAAGAGAGGCAAAGGGTATAGGGTGGAAGGAGGCAAGCCATTTTTTAAGGAATACAGGGAAATTGGATGTAGCTATTCTGGATAAGCATATATTAAGATTTCTTTTTAACGAAGGAATAATTAATGAAATACCTAAGAGCTGGACCTGGAAAAAGTATGAAAATATCGAGAAAGAATTTACTGAGCTTTCTTCTCTTTTAGGAAAGACTCCTGGTGAGACCGATCTTTATATCTGGTATTTATTAAAAGGTAAAGTTGAAAAATAGTTTTTAAACAAGGGCTTTTTGAATATCTTTCAAGGAGAAGATAACTTCGCCAATTTCTCTTACTCTTATTTTTATCTTAGGATCTTCTTCTTCTATGGTTATGGTAAATCTAATCCTTTCTCCCTGATTCCATGAAAAGGGTGTTTCTTTATTTACCTCAATTTTTCCTCCTTCTATATTTATCTCTTCAATGTGAAGGGGCATAATATAATTTACAGCCTCAAAGGAGAAAGTTTTATTGTCTCTTTTTATAGAATTTCTGTCTATCATTTGAATAAAATAAGATAAATAGGGATTTGAAAAGAACATGTTTTTCTCCTCCTTTATGCCTTCATGGATTTTATCAGGAAAGTCAGAAATTATTGCAAACACATTTATACTTTTGAAAAACTTTGCTTTTTCCACATCATTTACAGTCCAGGGTATAAGGCGATGGTAATATCCTTCATATATTTCATGGACATAATTAAAATTTGGCTTTAAGAAATCAGATTTTGCTAAATAATTTTCAAGCTCCGATTTGGTGGGCTGGTGAACGTAAAGAAAAGCAATCTTTATCTTTGAATCCTCCTTTTTCAAACGATAAAGTCCATCATGCCAAAAGGATGAAATAATGTATTCTTTTAGATCAAATTTTTTTACTACCTCATATACTTCTCTAAAATCTTCTGGATTCTTTACTTCTATGTCCACAAATTTTTTCATATTTTTTACTAAGGCAAGAGCTTCCTCCAATGTAGCAATCTTTTCTCCTTGAATTTTTATATCCTTTATCTCATCAAATTTGGATTCTCTTATATTTTTGTCTATGCCAGTAAGTCTTAACAAGCTTTCATCGTGGGATAATGTTAAAACGCCATCTTTTGTTTTTTGGACATCAAGTTCAATTCCATCAGAAGTTTTTAATGCTTCTTCAAAACTTTTGAGGGTGTTTTCTGGAAAATAAGCACATCCCCTATGTCCAAGAATAAGCATGTTTATTCCTCCTCTTTTTTAGGTTCTCCTCCTTGAACCTGAAGAAGCATTAAAAGAGATAAAGTAAAGAATACTCCTCCTAAGGGAAATATTACAAAACGGGTTTTTAATAAATCCGCAAGAAATCCAGCAAAAGGAGGTGCTACAATACTGGCAAGCTGGGAGGAAAAGTAATAGAAGCCTGTATGGGTTCCTTGACTTTTAAGGTTTCCAAGATCAAGCACCATAGGAAGAGAATTAATATTGATTAAAGCCCAAGAAATTCCGCCTAATATAAAAATAATTCTTGTGATGAAAAGACTTTCAAAAATAATTAATCCTATAAAGGCAAGAATCATTCCTAAGAGTCCTATCATTATGGTTCTTTTTCTTCCTATTTTTTTAGCAATGAATCCTGAGGGAATAGAAAAGATCATGAAAGTTAAAGCAAGAATTCCAAGATTAATTTTTGAAATACTTTCTCCAAGGGTAGGATCTATTCCCTTCTCTAAAGCCATGTATACAGAATAAAAGGTCTCTACTGCATTAAATCCTATAAACCAAAAGAATATAGCAAGAAGCAAGAATATTAGGTTCTTGTCTTTAATATTTATAAGTTTTTTAAAAGAAAGCTCAGTTTCTTCTTCCATTTTTGTCATTATAATAGAGTCCTTAGTTTCCTTTATAGCTAAAAATATTACTAACACAGAAATTAATTGAATAATTCCTGCAATGGCAAATCCTAAGGGTCTGTTTACTACTGATATTCTTCCCACAAAGAAATAGGCAAGAAGAGATCCCAATCCTCCCATGAAATTTATAATGCCATTAGCGGGAGATCGGTGTTCTGGAGCGACAAGATCGGGCATAAGAGATATTACAGGTCCTCTTCCTACTGCTTGGGCAATATTCATGAGAAGGATTATCAAAACAAGAAGGATAAGAGAGGGGGTATTTATGCCAAAGAAAATGGGAATCCAAGGTATCAGAGAAAATAAAATGGCACCTATAGGAAGTGAAGTTATAATATAGGGCATTCTTTTTCCTATTTTGGTTAAGGTACGGTCTGAAAGGACACCAATTAAGGGAATAAGAAAGATGGCAAGGATATTATCTAAATTCATTACCCATCCTACAGCAAAGCTTGATATTTTATAAGTTTTTTGGAGTATTATAGGAATATCGGTATTATATATGGACCACAGGAGAGATATAGATAGAAAGCCAAAGCCTAATAAGAAGATTTTAAAAAAATTAAAGCCTCTATTCATTTATACCTCCCCATCTCTTTTAGGATATATTTTAACATAAACATAAGTTAGGTTATAATACATCTATTAAGGGAGATTTAAATAATGAGTGGGGAGTTTCATTATAACATAGAGTTATATCCTGAAGATTCCAAAAAGCTTCTTCTTTTGGAATTGGAGGTTCCCGAAGGAATTAAAGAAATAATTATTAAAGCTACTCTTGAACCTGAATACTTGTCCCATGAGGAATCTAAAAGATTGATTAAAGAAGCTATAAAAACTTATATTTCTCAAGGATTTGACCCTTTAGATATAAAACAGGTGCCTAATGATATCTTGGAGAAGATAATAAGAGGATTTTCTCCACTGAAAAATGTGGTGAATATAAGGGTATTGGATGCTGAAGGAAATTTTAGGGGAACAGGGGATCAAAGGTTTACCAAAGGGATTCCTATAAAGATTGGGGTTTGTGATAGTACTGTTGGTTGTGTATCAGGTGAGATAAAAGCTGGAATTTGGAAGCTGATTCTTGAAATAAAGCAAATTTTAAAAAAATGTATCTTGAACATAGTGGTTTATCTTCATCGGGAAGAGATCACTAAGGTGAAGGATATTATACTTTCCTATAATCCTGTTGTGAGAGAGCCTTATGATAAAAGTGGGTGGGTAAAGGGAGATGTTCATCTTCATTCCTATCATAGTGATGGAGAGCTCTCTATAGAAGAGCTTATAAAGTTTAGTATAAAAAGGGGACTTGATTTCATATTTCTTACTGATCACAATAAAATTTCAGGTTTTCATACTATTGAGTGGGAATTTTATCCTATTTATGGAGGTATTGAATTTACTACCTTTTGGGGGCATTTTCTGGGCTTAGGTATTAAGGAATATATTCCCTGGGATCTGGCAAATCCTGAGGTAGGAATAAGAAAGTTAAGTGAAAGGGTGCGATCTCAGGGAGGAGTTTTTTGTGTAGCCCATCCATATACTATCTCCGCCCCTGTATGTCCTGGATGTAGGTGTGAACTTTATCTTGATTATAATTTTGTAGATGCTATGGAGGTGTGGACAGGATCTTTTGAAATGAGAAGATTTGAGATTACCGAAGCTTTGAAAAAATGGAGAGAGCTTTTGAAAAATGGATACAGAATAACTGCTCTGGGAGGCTCTGATATGCATAAGATTGAGGATATAAAGGAGGATGTACCCCTAGTTTATGCGTATGTAGAAGATTTAAGTGAAGAAAGTATTTTAAAGGCTATCAGAGAAGGTAGGGTTTATATTACCACAGGTCCCCAAGTAGAGTTTTATATAAATGGCCATTCTATAGGAGAAAATGTAGATTTTAAAGAGGATTTAATTCTTAAATACTCTTGTGAGAAGGAAAGTGAACTTAAGATCATATACAATGGGGATGAGTACATAAAAATACCAGGCACTAAAAAAGGGGCTTTTCATCTAAAGCTTAAAGACCCTGGCTATGTTTATTTAGAGTTTTGGGAAGGAAAAAAACTCATTGCTTTTACTAATCCCATCTATTTAGCATAGGATGGGCGCCATTGCCCCTCCTAATTTTATACTCCTGAAAAGGCGTTAAATCCACCATCAATAGGTATTACCGCTCCAGTCACAAAGGAGCTTGCTGGAGATGCAAGCCATATGATAGTTCCTATAAGCTCTTCTGGCTCTCCAAATCTTCCCATGGGGGTATGTTCGATTACCGCTTTACCCCTTGGTGTGAGAGATCCGTCTTCATTTAAAAGGAGATACCTGTTTTGGTTAGTTATAAGGAATCCAGGGGCAATGGCATTTACCCTTACCTTAGGGGAGAACTCTTTTGCTACGTATACTGCAAGCCATTGAGTAAAGTTAGCTACCGCAGCCTTTGCTGCGGAATATCCTACTACTCTTGTTAAAGGTCTAAAGGAGGACATAGAAGCAAAGTTTATAATTACTCCTCCATCGGGATTTTCCACCATCATCTTTCCGATTATCTGGCTTGGAATAATGGCTCCCGCAAAAAGATTTATGTTTACTACTTTTTGAATAGATTCTACAGGAAGATCCCAGAAAGTTACTTTATCTGATGTCACTGCTTCAGGGATATTTCCTCCTGCTGCATTGAGGAGGATATCAATCTTTCCAAACATATTCTTAACTTTTTCTGCTACTTCTTTTACGTTTTCCTTTTCTAAGGCATTCATTACAAAACCTTCTGCAGTTATTCCCATACTCTTTAATTTCTCTACTTGAGCCATTAAAGCCTTTTCATTTATATCTGTTAGAACTATTTTTGCTCCTGCCTTTCCCAATCCCTCTGATATGGCAGAAGCTAATATTCCTCCTCCGCCAGTAAAAAAGGCTACTTTGTCTTTTACTGAAAAAAGTTCCTCAATATAACTCATTATTAACACCTCCTATTCTAGTTTTTCCCATTCAGTATGAAAGATTCCTTCTTTATCTATCCTTTCATAAGTATGGGCTCCAAAGAAATCTCTTTGAGCTTGAATTAGGTTGGCGGGAAGATTTTCAGTAGCAAGGGCAAAATAGTAGTCAAGGGCAGAATTTAAGCAGAGAAGAGAAATTCCGGATCTTTTGCCTATATCTGAAATTTTCTTTACAGATTCTATTTTGTCTTTTAGGAAATTTACTGTTTTTTCTGAGGCAAGAAGATTAGCATTCTGAGGATTTTCTTTTATAATTTCCCTTAAGAAGTTTAGAATTTTAGCCCTTATAATGCATCCACCTTTCCAGATTCTTAATACTTCCGAAAGATCTATATTGTAATTAAGGACTTTTGAGGCTTCGTCTATAAGCCAAAGTCCTTGAGAGAAAGATATAAATACACCAAAAAGTAATGCCTTTTCAAGATCTTTAAGGATTTCCTCTCGATTTAAGGATATACTTTCTTTTGATACTGGAAGTGTTTTAGAAAGTTCTACTCTTAAATCTTTGAAATGGGATATAATTCTTGCTTCTACTGCCATATTTAAAGTGGGGGTTGGAATTCCAAGATCAAGGGCAGTTTGAGCAGTCCATTTTCCTGTACCTTTTTGCTCTGCCTTGTCTAATATAAGTTCTACAAGGGGTTTCCCTGTTTCTTCATCTTTTACCCTCATTATCTTATAGGATATTTCCATTAGAAAGGAATTAAGCTCTCCATTATTCCAGCTTTCGAACACTTTACCTATTTCTTCTGAGGGCATATTTAGTACTTTCCTCATAATATCATAGATTTCTGCAATAAGCTCCATTATGGCATACTCAATTCCGTTATGCACCATTTTTACAAAATGTCCTGCGGAATCATCTCCCACATAAGTACAACAGGGACCATCTTCGGTTTTGGCTGCAATCTTAAGAAGCATTTCTTCTACAAGTTTATAAGCCTCTTTTGTACCACCAGGCATTAAAGACGGTCCATGAAGGGCTCCATATTCTCCTCCAGAAACTCCCATTCCAAGATAAAGAATTCCCTTGTCTTTCAATTCTCTGATTCTTCTTGAAGTATCTCTAAAGTAAGAATTACCTCCATCAATAATTAAATCTCCAGGCTCTAAATAGGGTAAAAGCTCTTGGATCATCTCATCTACAGGCTGTCCTGCCTTGACCATGAGGATTATCTTTCTGGGTTTTTCAAGGCTTTCTACGAAGGACTTTAAATCATAATAGGGATCAATTTTTTCTTCTTTTACCCTTTTTTCTATAAACTCTTTAGTTCTTTCAGGAGTTCTATTATAGACTGAAACTGAGAATCCATTCCTTGCAATATTTAACGCTAAATTTTGTCCCATCACAGCCAAACCTATTAAGCCTATATAATTTTTCATATCTATAACCTCCTTTTATAGTTGGTTATGCATGGAAAAAGCTTCTTTTAAATTATGGGTTAGTTGGACAAAAAATTCAAATTTTTTATTGTAGTATTCTTTTTTTTCTTTATTTGGGCTATATACTTTTTCAATTTTTACAAGTTTTTCTGTAGCTTCTTTGTAGGATGAAAATTCTCCCAACATAGTAAATCCAAGAACTGCAGATCCAAGGAGAGCAGGCTCTTCTACTCTTGTTACTGCCACTTCTAATCCCATAATATCTGCAAGAATCTGCATCCATGTGTCAGATTTTGTTCCTCCGCCTCCTGCTCTAACTTCTTTTACTTCAATTCCTAATTCTCTTAGAGTTTCGTAAAGCATTCTTATAATATATGAAACTCCTTCCATTCCTGCTCTTACTATATGGGCTTTAGTATGGTGAGGTCTTAAACCAAATAAAACTCCCGAAGCAATGCTTCCTATGTCAGGATTTCTTTCTCCTGTAAGATAGGGAAGAAAGAATAAATTATCCGACTCTATGTCTTTTGCTATTTTGCTTTGCTCTTCATAGCTTAAATTAAATAAATTATCTCTATACCATTTAAGTATAATTCCTGCATTATTTATACCACCACCTGGAAACCACTTCCCATCAAAAAAGTATGGCACTTGAATTCTCATTTTTTGAGGGTCATCAAATACTACCTTAGGATAAGGTACTCTAAACATGGCAGTAGTACCTATATTAATTACTCCTATACCATCTCCTCCTAAGGCTCCAATTCCACTCCCTACTGCTCCACCATCATAAAGTCCTACCCCTAAAAGTACTTCCCCCTTTAATCCTAAAAGGTTAAGGGTACTTTTTGGTAGCTTCCCTAAAATTTTGTCTGCGGAAACTACCTGGGGAAGATTCTCATATGATATACCAAGAAAATCAAGGACATAAGGATCCCAATTTAAGGTGTGTATGTTTAAGAGTTGTGTTGAAGAATCAATACTTGGTTCAGTATATAATTCTCCCATTAATTTATATATAAGGAAGGATTTAGATCCAAGATAAAATTTGGCTGAGTCAAATATTTCCTTATGTTTTTTCTTTAGCCAATAAATTCTTACAAAGGGATAATAAAGAAGGGGAGGACAGCCTGTTCTTTTATAAACCTCTTTAAAATCTACTTCTTTTAGAAGCTCATTAAATATCTCTTTAGTGCGAGTATCAAGAAGGGTTATAATGCCTGTTAAAGGCTTCATATTTTTATCTAATGGTAAAACTCCAAACATGTAAGATGAGGTTATCAGAATACCAATTTTATCTTCATATCCTTTTGTGGTCTCTCTGATAGTCTCTACAAATATGTTAAAAATTACTTCAGGCGCATGTTCTGCTTTTCCCGTATTGTCTTTTTCAAGGGGTAATTCTTTTTGGATAAGGGATAATATTTTACCCTTTTTATTGATTATTCCACTTTTTATATTAGTAGTTCCAAGATCAACTGCTAATACTAGCTTTTCTTTGTCCATGGTAATCTCTCCAATACTTCTTTATTGATTATCTCATCAGGAATCTCTTTATTTACTACCTTTTCTATATCAGAGACCACCTTATCTCCCATTCCCTTTAGGCACTCATAGGTATAGGCTGCAATATGGGGTGTTACTACTACATTTTCCATATGAAGAAGAGGGTTTTGGGGATCAGGTGGTTCATCCTTCATCACATCGAGCCCTACCCCTGCAACCTTACCTGATTTTATGGCTCTTATTAAAGCCTCCTCATCCATAAGTTCTCCTCTTGCTGTATTTATGATGATTACATTATCTTTCATCATGGAGAACTCTCTCTCTGAAATCATATGTCTGCTCTTTTCGTTCAGAGAGGCATTAAGGGATATAATATCAGAAATTTTTAACAGTTCTTCAAAGGATACAGGTTCTGCACCTTTTTCTCTCAATACTTCTGCTGGTATATTAGGGTCGTAGGCTATTACTTTTGCATTAAATCCATTTTTTAAGATCTCTCCTACCCTACTTCCAATATTGCCATAGCCTATTATTCCTACTACTTTGTCCTTCACTTCCCAACCTATAAACTGAGCTCTTTCTTCCCATTTTCCCTCTCTTGCCTTTAAAGAAGCCTCTCTTATTTTTCTGATTACTGTCATAAGAAGGGCTACTGCTGTTTCGGCTACCGCTTCTCTTTCTACTACACCTGGAACTTTTGTTACTATGGTTCCTTTTTCTGTTGCCGAGTTAATATCAATATTGTTATATCCAATGCCATGTCTTGTAATTAATAGGGTTTCATCTTTGTATTCAAAGAATTCCTCATCATAAAAAGGTGTAACACTGGCAACAATAATATTAAATCCCATAAGTTTCTCTGCTAATTCTCTTCCGTGCAGATCTCCAGGAAGAGAAAATCTTTCTACTTCTCCAATTTTTTTAAGTTTTTCCATATGTTCTGGAAAATATTTTCCAAAACTGCTAGAATTTACAACAGCAATGCGATACATAATTATTCCTCCTCGAATAAGTTCTTTAGATGTTTTTTAATATTTTCAGATACATATTGGTAATGTTCCTTCTCCTTCTGGTTTAATAGGTCATAAATCTCCTTTCTTTTTTCATCCAAAAGAACCCCATAAGATATATGAAACAGTTGTCTTACATTATCTTTGTGTAGAAATTCCATATAATCCTCTTTTATTTCTTTTGGAAATTCCTCTTTTGTAATGTTTACTTTATATGCCTTTTTACTCTCTTCTAAGTTTTCCAAAGCAATTTGATATAGCTCTACAAAAAGGTCAGGAAAGAATTTAGCTATTACTTTTACTGCTTCAAGCCAACTGGTACCCGATGTTTTTATATGGAAATTACCTTCGGTAATTTTATAGAAAATCTTGTAGATACTGAATTTATCGCTTCCTGAATGTAGGCTTAACCTGTAACCTTCTAAAGCTTTTGTTAAGGCATAATGTTTTTTGAGAGCTCTTTCAAATTCTTTAATATCACCTATATAATCTATTCCTTTTTGAAATTCTCCTGGAAACTTAGGAGCTAAACTCTTAAAGTCAATTCCTTTATCATGCAAAAACTGAGCTACGAAGAAATGATCTTCAGGAGTAGTATCTCTTTCTCCCTCATCAATAGATACTTCTATGTCGAATTCAGAAAGTTTACTTTTTAATATTTCGTATACCATCTCTACAAAGGAAAGGGCTTTCTCATAAACAATGGCAGATTTGCAAAGCTCATTATAGGATAATTCAAAATATTCCTCGTCAGAGATTTTAACCCTTTTCCCTGCATATTTATCAATAATTTTTTTAGAAAAAGAGGAAACTTTCTCATATTTTTCTTTGAGTGCTTTCTCAGAGAGATCTTTTATCTTTTCAATAAAATCACTTATATCAAGGGTATACATGGTATATCCTGCATCTATAGCTTCCATGAGATATTTTTCATCTTTAATATGATCTGCGTCAGCTCCATATTTGCCTGTATATCCTGTTTCCAAAACTCCCATAGCACTTTTTAGTAGTACATCTTTGAAATCTCTTTTAGTTTTTATGAGTTCTCTTGGAGATTGCTGAGCAAGAATTGGGAAGAGATCATATTCTTTAAGGGCAGAAAGCTGGGCTGATGTTATTAATCCTAATCTGTCTCCTGTTCCAAAGGATATCTTTTTATCGCATACTTTTGGCGAAATAGGAATTATCTCTTTTAATTTTTGGTAGTTTTCAAAATTTAGAGGATAAAGATTTACTAAAAAGTTTGTTCCTTCTATCTTTTTATCTTCAGAAAAATATGGACTTGAGAAGTAAAGGATCTGGTTTTGCTTAACTATTCCTATGTTTTTGAGATCTTTTATTTTAGCTACAAAAATATATAAATCATCATTAATTTTTCTTAAGGATTCTGAATATATGAAGATTGATAGAGGTTTTAAGGATTCGTTTAACAATTTTAACATATTTTTGTACCCTCCAATTTTTCATTCTTAATAAAAATTAAACTTTAAGACAAGAAGATTTTAACATATTTTTACATGCTACGCAATAATTCTATTTGATTAAAAAATAGATTATTTCTCCTAAAAGTCCTGAAAGAATTAGGGTTTTTGTAAGGCTTAGTTTATACTTATAACCCAGAATGAAAGCCCCAATAAATATAATAGTGCTCCAAAGGTCTGAGATAGAACTTTTCAAAATGCCATATGTTCCTGCAAGGATTAAAGAAAAAGTTACAGGAGAGAGGAGGTTTAGATACTTCTGATATTTTTCTTGATTTGTATTATGTACAAAATAGGAGGCAAAAAATACTAAGATAAAGGGAGCAAGGACAGAACTCAAGGTTGCCAATAAACTTCCTAATATCCCTCCCATCTTATACCCTAGAAAGGTTGCTGCGTTAATAGCGATAGGGCCTGGCGTGACTTGAGATATGGCAACTATATCAATAAATTGAAGATCATTAACCCATTTCTCTTGAATCACAACTAAATGTCTTATGAGAGCAATAATAGCATATCCACCGCCGAAACCAAAAAGCCCTATTTTGAAAAATACCCTAATTAATGCCCCATATATACCCATAAAATCACTACTCCTAAGGATATTAAGATTATATAAATAGGGTTAATTTTAAAGAATATTAAAAGAATGGATAACACCGTAAAAGAAAGGATATTTAATTTAGACCATTTTCTTTTCTTAATAAGTTCTAAAACTGCAACCACCATAGCGGATGCTATAGCAGGTCTTATCCCATAAAAAAATCCTTGAACTATTTTTAATTTTTCAAAACTTAGGAAAAATATGGCAATAACAAGAATTGAAACAAAAGAGGGAAGGACTACCGCAAGCCCACACATTATAGCTCCTTTTATTTTCTTCAGTTTATACCCTACAGCTACCGCAAGATTAAAAGCGATAGGACCTGGAAAAAGTTGAGCAAGGGTTAAAGTTTGTAAAAAAGTATCTTCATTCATCCAACTTCTTTTTTTTACAATTTCTTCTAAAAAGAGGGGAACCATTACGTAGCCCCCGCCAAGAGTAAGCCACCCAATCTTTAAAAACACTAAAAATAAATCCCATAGACTCATAGAGTTTATTATAGCAATATTGCTTTTGAGTTAAAAGATGAATTTAGGAATATTCTTATTATTCTTGTGGTAAAATAAAAATACAATTATTAAAAAAATGTTAAAATAGAAGAGGTGATAGAAATAATGAAATTTCCTAAGGGGAAGCCCATATATGAAGATACCCCTTCAGGACTAATTAATTTAAAGGAGCTTGTGGCATGGATAAGAATGGAAAAGTTTGATGGGGTTTTAGAGGGAAAGATTTCAGATATTAGAACTCAGATACTAATTACCGAAGGAGAGCCCCGAAAAGCTTTTACTTATAAAGATAGTGAACTTCTTCTTCAAGATGATGAAGCTATTGATTCTTTTGTTACAGATGCTATGATGAGGGTCTCTTGCATATCTTTATATAATCTTGAAGAGAGGATTATAAAAAGTATTCTTTTAAAACTTTTCTCTAATCCGGTACTAAATGGAGATCTTAAAATCTTTGACCCTTCAGGTATTATTGATAAATGTTTGGAAAAATCAAATATTTCTCATCTTAATCTGATTTTAGATGTAAATAACTTTCATTTTTTATTTTATAACGGAAAATATTTGGGATATTATAATGAAAAAGATGGAGAATTTATTGAAGATGAAGAGAAAATTGGACTCATCCAAAATTTGAATTCTAAAATGGGATATCTATATTTTTATAATATGCCTATAAAGGACTTTGAGAAATTAAAATTTCCATCCTTGAAATTTGGAGAAATAGAAAAGAACGTAGATTTTTTAATAGAAACACTTATAGAATTTTTGAATCAATTAATAACAACTTATGTAAATATAGGAATTTATCCTGATAGGGTAAGGAAAATTGTAGAAAAAATTTTTTCCAGTCAAAATGGCTTAATGAAGGACTCTTTTATTCTTGTAGAAGATCAATTCATGATAAGACAGAATGTTATAAGTAGTTGGTATGAGGCGGTAAATCTTTTCTCTGACTTTATAAAGAACTTAAACGGTGAACTTGTCAAACTTTGGGGAAAGAAACTTTTGAATGAAAAATATACGGAGGTTTATAAGAACTATTATGAAAAGATAAAAAACCATCCTGAACTTTCCAATCTTTTTTCCTATTTGAGTCCAGAAAATATTAACTCTTAGGAGGGGAATATGGAGAAAGGGCTTAGGGTGGTGGAGGTAAGCCTCTTTTTAAGTCTCTTTGTGGTGATTCTTCTTTCTTTTTTACCTTTGCTCAATGTATCTATTTCTAATCAAATTTACGATTTTGTATACCTTTTAGCAGAAATAGTAGGCCTTTTGTTTGCTTTAATCTATGCATTAAAGATAGATAAAAATCAAAAGCTGTGGTTGGGATGGTTTTTCATTCTCCTTGGTTTGGGGGCGTATTTCCTAAAGGATCTTTTAAATTTTTTAGATCAACAAAATCTTTCGGTTATTTTGGGAATACTGTCTTTTATATTAAGCTTTGTAGGAATTCTTATATTTATAATATTTATTAGTAATTCTTTAAGATTAAGATTGACTTTTAATGAAAATTTCCTACTTGTTATAAATGCTATTTTACTCTTCATATTGATTTTGCAGGTAGGACTTCTTCCTACCCTTTTAAGTAAAGATCCCCTGTGGGATAAAGTAATAAGTGTAATTTATCTTCTTGGAAATTATTTTATTCTTGTAGTATTCATGATTTTATTTCTTACCGTTACAACTAACTTTTGGGGTGGTGAAATAGCGAGAAATTATTATCTTCTTGCTCTTGGAATAGCCCTTTTATCTGTTGCAAGTATTATATTTTCATATGTATTAGGAAGTTATGAGTTACTAAAACTTGATAAAATAATATACCTTGGCGCTTATCTTGTAATTGTCTATGCCATAGTGAAAGAGGGATTAATGCATGCGGTTTAATGTTTGGGATTATGGAGTAAATTTTGGATCTCCTAATAAAAAATGATGAAATATTATTTTTTGAGAAAGTAAAATAACCTCCTCAAATAGTGCTATAATATTTGTTATAAAAAATTTCACATAATGGAGGTAGACATATGGAGAAAAGAACTGATGTACTAATCATAGGCGGTGGACCCGCAGGGATTGTTTGTGCTTCAACTGCTAAAAACTACTATCCTGATAAAAAAATTACTGTTCTTAGAAGTGTTCAAAATAGCGTAGTTCCTTGTGGTATTCCTTATATGTTTTACAGTCTTAAGAAGCCTGAGGATAATAAAATGGGTTATGCAGGACTTGAGAGTGCAGGAATAGAAGTATTGGTGGATGAGGCAGTAAGTATAAATAGAAAGGAAAAATATGTGGAGACAAAAAGTGGAACTAAGTATTATTATGAAAAATTAGTCCTTGCTACAGGATCTCTACCTATTATCCCTAAAATTACAGGAATAGAAAAAAAGAATATCTTCTCCATTTATAAGAATCTTGATTATTTAAAGGATGTAGTTGAAAAGGTAAAAGAATCTAAAAATGTACTTATTCTTGGAGGAGGATTTATTGGAGTAGAGATAGCAGATGAGATCTCTAAATTAGAAGGAATAAACGTTTATCTTGTAGAGATGCTTCCTCACCTCCTTGCTCAGTCTTTTGATAAAGAATTTTCTGTACTTGTAGAAGAAAAATTAAGATCCAAAGGGGTTAATGTTCTTACCAATGCTAAAGTGATTGAATTTATTGGAGATGAAAAAGTTAGAAGGGTGAAACTTGAGGATGGAAGAGAAATAGATGTGGATGTAGTTCTTTTGGGAATAGGAGCAAGACCAAATTCTGAATTAGCAAAAAATACAGGGCTTGAAGTTATAAGTACAGGGGCTATATGGGTTGATGAATATATGAGAACATCTGATCCTGATATTTTTGCCATTGGAGATTGTGCCTTAAAGAGAGATTTTTATACCAGAAGAAATACGGCTGTAATGCTTGCTTCTACTGCCACTGCTGAAGCAAGGATAGCTGGAGCTAATCTATATAAGATTAAATTGATAAGAGAAAATAAAGGTACTATTGCTGTTTATTCTACTTATGTAGATGGGCTTGTTCTTGCTTCAGCTGGACTTACAGAGAGTAATGCTGTGAGGGAAGGTTTCGAAATAGTAACAGGAACTTTTGAAGGAATTGATAAACATCCTGGAACTCTTCCTGGAGTAAATAAAACAAAAGTAAAACTTATTTTCTCAAAACATTCTGGAGTTTTACTTGGGGGGCAAATTGCAGGTGGAATGTCTTTTGCAGAGCTTATTAATTTGATTGGGGTTGCTATTCAACAGAGAATGACCGCTTCAGAACTTGAAACTCTTCAGATGGCAACTCATCCCTATTTGACCTGTGCACCTACAGTTTATCATGTAGTAATGGCAGCTCAAGAGGCAATAAGTAAAATTTAAAGATAAGATTTTTACTTATTTCTCATAGGGGGAGAGAGTTTTTAAACTTGACAGAGGTATATAGGGATATATAATATATATAGACAAAATTAATATATCTAAAATCTCAATGGGGAGGTGAAAGTATGTTAAGAAGATATTGGGATCCCTTTGAGGAAATAAGACATTTACAAAGAGAAATGGATAGATTATTTGCTGATTTCTTTGGTGAAACTACAGCAATTGAGGAAAGAAGAGGGGCTTATGCTCCTGCCATAGATATGTATGAGACTGATGAGAATATTGTTGTAAAAGCTGAACTTCCAGGCTTCAAGCCTGAAGATGTAGATATAAGTGTAACAGAAGATAGCGTAATTATCCAAGGCGAAACTAAAGAAGAGGAAGAAGTAAAAAGGGAAAACTTCTATAGAAAGGAAAGAAGAATAGGTAGAATCTACAGAAGAATAGACTTACCAAAGCCTGTAGTACCTGACAAGAGCGAGGCTGTATACAAGAATGGAATACTGACTTTGACATTGCCTAAGGCGAAACCTGAAAAACTTGAAGGGATCAAAATAAAGATCAAAGAAGAGAAATAAAAAGAAGGCGGGGTCTCTTCCCGCCTTCTTTTTAAAATTCTGTTTTCCCTGTAAAGTTGAAATTTTCTACTTTTATAGCTGGTACTTTAGAAAATCCCATACTTGGAACAAGAATTGCTTCCTTAGATATTTCCACCACATTTGTAAGGGCTTCTACAAAGCTTTGAGTAAATCTTAAATTCTTTAATGGCTTTTTAATTTTTCCGTTTTCAATTAAGAAGGTTCCGTCTCTGGTCATGCCTGTAGCGAGGACTCTTATAGGATCGAGGAAGGCATTTACATAATGAAATCTTGTGACTAAGATTCCTCTTTCTGTTTCACTAATTATCTCCTCAAGGGATTTTTCCCCAGGAGCAAAGAAAAGATTTAGAGGAGCAGGACCCCAGGAAGGGGGTGGAAGAGCATGTCCAGTGGATTTTTTTTCCTCTTTTACTGCGGTTGCAGTGTCATATACTGGTCCCATAGGAATACCGTTTTTAATAAGGTCTACCCTCTTTTTGGGCACTCCTTCAAAGTCTATGGGAATTACAATGCCTTCTGGATTTAACCCATCGTCAAAAATATTTATAAAATCTTTAAATATTTTTTGTCCCATGTAGAGATTTAAAAAAGATCTTTTTTCTTGGACTGCTTTTGCCGAAAATCCAAAATAAGAAAGCATCTCAAGAAGTTCTCCTACCGCAAGGGGCTCAAGAATCACTGTATAACTTCCAGGATCAATTTCTTCAGGATTTTTACTATCTATACATTTCTGTAAGGCTCTTTCAGAAAGTTCTTCAAAGTTAATATTATTAAGATTTTTTCCTATTTCTTCCTGATATCCTGAACCATCTCCCATATACATAACTTTACCATGAGCATAGGAATAAACAGTATAAGCTTTTACTCCTTTTGAGTTCATAATTCCAAATTCACTTATATTTTCTGATAAAGCTCCAAAGGTTTCTAAGTTGTGTTTTTCCCCCTTTTCTGTGAAAATTTTTACAAGATTTGCTCTTAATTCAGGAGATGGGTTGATGAGTTTTTTTTCATGGCTTGGAATGGGTTCTGGTTCTGGGAGATATAACTCTTCTGTTTCGGGTTGGGCTTTTAAAAGCTCATCTAAGTCTTTGATTAATTTATCTATTTTCTCTATATCAAGATCACTGGTGTTTATTATGATTTTTCTTTTTCCCTCACCAGCTCTTATAGTAAGAGATAGGTTCTCTTCGGCTACATTTTGATGGATAATATTATTGGCAAATCTTGTTAGTTCTTGATTATTAATAGCCAAACTTACTTCTTTCCTCTCAAAGGGTATTTTATCAAGAATATTTTTTAAAAAGCTTAAAATTTTATCTTCTCCCCACATTATTTACCACCTACCTTTACTTTTTTAAATCTTGCAGGAGCAACCCCATGACCTACTCTTGCAACTTGCATTGGCTCTCCCTTACCACAATTAGGTACTCCCCATACTCTCCAAGATTTTTCATCGGCTATAGCATCACAACTTCTCCAAAACTCATAGGTTATCCCTGTATAATATGGATTTTTATAAATTTTTCCAAGTTTTCCATCTTTTATCTCGTAAGCTATTTCACAGCCAAAGTGAAAATTTAATCTTTTATCATCAATAGACCAATTTCTGTTTACAGCCATGTATACTCCTTCATCGGTAGAGGCAATAAGATCTTCATAAGGCATATCTCCTGGAAGAAGGTTTATGTTGGTCATTCTTATTAAAGGAATTCGGTTCCATCCATCAGCTCTCATAGTACCATTAGATTTTTCTCCAAAGAGTGCTGCAGTTTCTCTGGATGTTAAATAACCTACGAAAAGTCCGTTTTTTACAAGATAATTCTTTTGAGCAGGTACTCCTTCGTCATCAAAACCAAAACTTCCAAGTCCATAAAGATGAGTTGCATCAGCAACAATATTGACTATCTCCGAGCCATATTGGAAGTTATTTCTTTTATCAATGGTTAAAAAACTTGTTCCTGCAAAACTTGCTTCCATTCCCAATACCCTATCTAGTTCTGTGGGATGTCCACAGGATTCATGGACTTGTAAAGCAAGCTGAGTTCCATCAAGAATAAGAGTAGTGACCATTTCGGGTAATGGTTCTGCAGAAAGAAGTAAAACTGCCTCTTTTGCTATTCTTTCTGCATTTCCTATAAGATCCAATTCTTCAATGAATTCCCATCCTCCTTTTCTGAAATCTCCTCCAAAGGAATTAGGATAGGATCTTCTTTGAACATCAGCGCCTTCTATAGCGTATGCGGTTATGCCTCCCCCACTTTCAAGAATACTTTGTTCAATCTCAGAACCCTCACTGCTTAAAAATACTTTATCTTCTTTAAAAAAAGATAAAGATGCTTCTGTAAGACTTATTCCTTTTACCTCTCTCATTATCTTGTCGGCAGTAAAAAGTAAATCAAGTTTTTTTTCAAAAGGAACAGAAAAGGGGTCAATTTTATATTGGCTCTCCCATTTTGCTTTATAAACTTCTTCGGGGGCTAAAACCACTTTTTTCTTATTTACTGACGCACTTGCCTTAGCTATTTGGAAGGCTTTTTCCACAATTTTTCTGTAATCAGATAGGTTAAAAGAAGAAGCAAATCCCCAAGCCCCATTATAAAGTACTCTCACTCCAAAGCCATAAGTTTCATTTTTGCTTGCATTTTCTAAAACTCCATTTTTAACCTCTATTTCTTCTTGCTTTCTTCTTACAATTCTTACATCCACATAATCTCCACCTAATCTTGATGCATAATTAAGGATTTCTCTACCTATCTCTAACAAATTCCTCACTCCTTTCTTCAAAGGTCTACTACAATTTTATCTCTTTTGTTGAAAATTGATAACTTCTTAAATCCTAATTCTTTTGCTAAATTATATGCTTTCTGAATATCTCTTCCCACATCTTCTGGAGTATGGGCGTCTGCTCCAAAAGTTAAAGGAACATCATAAGGGGCTAATATTCTTAGAAATTCAGGAGATGGGTAGACTTCGTTTACAGGTTTTCTCCAACCGGCGGTATTTAATTCTAAGGATATGTTAGAATTTATGATAACCTTAGCTATCTTTTCGTATAAATTATTGAGGTTCTTAGGTTTTCTTCCACCCCAAAGTTTGACCACATCAAGATGAGCTATCACGTCAAACAGGTTGCTTTTTATAAGTTTTTCTACTTTATCAAAGTAATCCTCAAATATTTCCTCAATATCCCTTTCAGTCCAACGAGGATCATTAGGATCTATATCAAATCCAAATCCATGGTCTATAAAATGCACCGAACCTAAAACATAATCAAAGAAATTGTATTCTTGTAAAAGTTCTTTTATCTCTTTTTCTTTTTCAGGAAAGTAGTCCATTTCAAGCCCAATCTTTAGGTTGTATTTTTTCTTCAAGAACATAGTAAATTCTTTATATTCGTAAAGATTACTATCACACCAGGATTCAGTTATGGGGAGATGATTGTAAATGGGTCTAAATTCTTTAAAGCGATGTCCATGCTCAGAAATACCTAATTCTTTAATGTTCCTTTCTTTTGCTTTTTCATAAAATTTGAGCCACCAATTTTCCTCAAAGGGTCCTCTTTCTAAGTGCATATGATAGTCTATTAGCATATTTTTTACCTCCATAGTTCTTTCTTAATTAATATCTTTTATTTTATCTTATTTTATGTTAAACTTTTACAGGGAATTTTTATTATGGGGGAAATGTTATGAAAGAGTTTATGTATCTTTTAGAAAGGGTAAAACCTGAATTTGAAAATCTCCCTGCTGCTTTGCTTAATGCAGAAAGGTTTATTAAGAAATTAAGAAATGAAAAAGCTACAGGTGTTATTATTTATAATTCGGATAATGGGCGTGGTGCCATATTTGTTTTTGAAGGTAAAGCCTTTTTTGCAAAGGTAGAGAATAATAAGGTTCTTGAGGGAACAGAGGCGGTTGATTTTATAATGAGGCAAATCCAACAGGGATATGGAAAGATTACTTACTATCCTACCGATATGGTTCTTATTCTTGTACTTTCTGCCATTTATGTAGGAACTCCCCTTTATGTGGATTTAGATGCCAATACTATAATACCAACCAAATTTTTTACAGCTCTGCAAAATAGAGAGTTCAGTGGTGTAGTTTTGTATAGAAGTGCCGAAGATGTTAAGTTTTGGATTTTTAAGAAAGGCAAATCTACTAATCCTCCTCCTGTTATACTTCCCCCTTATGGATTTATTAGTGTATATGCCCTTGATACTATAGAAGTAAAAGATTATCTTGAACTTTGGGAGCAAGAAGCAAGGAGGAAGATTATAGAATTTTCTGAAAAGCTCCTTTCAGCTATTGCAAGAACCTTGGTGGAAAAATGGGGACAAAATACTACCGAGTTAATGTTGCTTCCTTTAGAGAGTTATCAGGGACCTATAAATATAAAATTTGATAAAAAGACTTGGAGTTGTAAAATTGAGTCTAACGAAGAGCTTTATTATTTAGCTAAGGAGATAGAGAGGCTTTATGCAAGACTTCTTAGAGCAATCAGGGAAAGAGAAGAGATTGTGGCAGAGAATGTGGAACTTTATACTTTTAATCTTATGCAGGAAGAAAATGTTCTTTGGCCCCCAACAGAAGAGAATGTATTTAGGAGAGATTAATAGTAGAAAACTTAACAAGGGGAGGATTTATACCTCCCCTTTTGAGTTTATTTGAGTTCTCTAAGTATCAGGTCTACCACAGAGTCCACATCTAATCCTTGGAATTTATATAGAGCATCAGGTTTTCCAGAAAGACCGTATTCTTTTACTCCCAATTTCTTAAATTTTACCTTATATCCTCCTTCTAAGAGGGCTTCTGCTATTACATTTCCTATACCCGTATGTACATTATGATCTTCATAGGTTAATATGAATCCTGTTTTTGCAGCTTCAGATAGGGCGTTCCAATCAATTTCTTTAGGAGAGGTGAAATTAAATACTTTAATCTTTATTCCTTTTTCTTTTAGTTTTTCCCATACCTGAACCGCTTTTGCCACCATAGGACCACAAGCTATAATGGTAGCTTTGTCTCCATCTCTTACCTTGTCCATCTTTCCATAAATGAATTCATAATTTCCTCCAAAGAGAGGATTTCCATTTTCATCGGTGATTATTGGAGCTACTGATCTTCCCATGGCAACTAAGAAGTTTCCAAATTCTTTTGCCACATATCTTATTACTCTATCGGTTTGGTTTCCATCTGCAGGTACAATAATCTTAAAGCCAAATAAATTTCTAAAAGCTCCTATATAGTCAATACACTGATGGGTTTTGCCATCTTCTCCCACATCAAGACCACAGTGGGTTACAATAACTTTTAAATTTGTAAAGTTGATATCATTTAATCTGTGTTGATTATAGGTTTCGTCAACTCCAAAGACTCCAAAATCTGCAAAAAAGGTGATAACTCCTTGAGAAGAAAGAGCTCCTGCAAGGGTTGCTGCATTGTGTTCCTGGATACCTACTTCAAAGAAGTTTTCAGGAGCTATTTTACTAAACTCATGAGTTCTTACTGATTCCATCAAGTCGCAGTCTACCACTGCTATAGGAGTTTTATCTTCTTTTCCTACATTTAACCTTCCAAGATCTGTGAGAGCTTTTCCAAAGGCGCCTCTATTGTCAATCTTTGCATCTTTTTCATAAGTTATAGGGGTACCTGTTTCAATGTTTATAGGATAAGGCTCTATTACATGTTTTCCAGAAGGTTTAAATTCTTCTCTCATTTTTTTATACTTTTCTAAGTCATCTTCAATTCCCAACTCTTCTAAAGCTCTTTTATATTCGTCGGGTTTTAATGCTCTTCCATGAAATTCAAATTTATTTTCCATAAAAGATACGCCTTTGCCCATAATAGTATAGGCAAGAATAGCAGTGGGTTTATTATCATAGATTGCTTCTCTTATGGCTTTATACAATGCTTCAAAATCATGTCCATCTACCTCTATTACTTCCCAACCATCTGAAAGATAATTTTCTTTAATATTCTGAGGCATTATTTCCGAAAGAGGTCCCGAAAGTTGTAGCTTGTTATAATCTATAAGTACTGTCAAATTAGAGAGATTATATTTCTTAGCAAACCTTCTTGCCTCAGAGATCTGGCCCTTTTGTTGTTCTCCATCTCCCATAACTACAAAAACATGAAAATCTTTTTTAAGAAGTTTTGCAGAAAGAGCCATTCCACATCCTGCAGAAAGTCCTTGTCCTAAATTTCCAGTGCTCCATTCAACTCCAGGGACATATCTTTCTACGTGACCTTCAAAGATGCTTCCTGCGAGCCTAAAATAGGCTATAGCCTCATCAATATTGAAGAAACCTAAGTTTCCAAGGGCAGAATATACTCCTGGAGAAGTATGTCCATGGCTGATAATAATCCTATCCCTATCGGGGTTTTTAGGATCTTTGGGATCTACATTGGCAAAGTAGTATAAAGTTAAGTACATTTCAATGGAGGACATGGATCCACCTGGATGTCCTGAACCAGCAAGGGTTGTCATTTTTAGGATATCACCTCTACACTTATGGGCAAGGGTTTTCAGGTACTCCATATCCTTTTCATCTATTTGCTCAGCTGTAAAACGATTTCTTCTCATGAAACTTACACCTCCTATTTCTGAAACTTAATCTAAAGAATTATATCATATGATTTTGTAAACCAATGGAAAAAATCGTTCCTTTAAGGGGTTCTTTGATCTTATTCTTAAAACAGGGGGAATTTGTCTTCTCTTATACTCACTCTTTTCTACCTTCTCAATTACAGTTTTAACAATTTCCCTTTTATATCCCATTTGAACTATTTCTTCTAAAGACTTATTTTCGTCTACATAGGCCTTTAGTATAGGATCAAGAATAGAGTAGGGGGGAAGAGAATCTTCATCTTTTTGGCCTGGTCTTAATTCAGCTGACGGAGCTTTTGCAAGTATATTTTGAGGAATGATCTCATTATTTTTATTTACATAATTTGCAAGTTCATAAACAGTGGTTTTATATATGTCTCCTATAACCTCTAATGCTCCTGCAGTATCTCCATATAAAGTGCAGTATCCTGTAAGGGCTTCAGATCTATTTCCTGTTGCAAGAAGAATATATTCTTCTCGGTTTGATATGAACATTAAAAGATTTCCTCTTATTCTTGATTGTAAATTTTCTTCAGCCACATCCATTATAGGATTTCCTGATGGATTTAATTCTTTTAAATAAGAATAGAAGATATCACTTATTGGGATTATTCTGAATTCAATTCCTAAATTTTTAGAAAGTTTTTCGGCATCTTCAATACTCTCTCTTGATGTGTAGATAGAAGGAAGACTAACACCAAGGACATTCTCCTCTCCTAAGGCTTCTCTAGCTATACATGCCACAAGGGCTGAATCTATTCCTCCCGAAAGTCCTATTACGGCCTTTTGAAAACCTGATTTTTTTATAAAGTCCCTAACTCCTAAGACAAGTCCATCGTATAAAAAGGAAATATCCTCTCCTTTAGAGGATGTGGGGTAAAGATTTTTTAGATCTATTGTTTTAATATCTTCTTTAAAAATTTCTCCCTCAAAGAGTAGTTCTCCCTTTTTAGAGATTGCTAAACTTCCCCCTTCAAAGATTAATTCCCCATTTCCTCCTACCTGATTTACATAAATAACTTCTTTCTCAATTCCTTTAGCTAATTGAGATATTTTTTCTATCCTTTCCTGTCTTTTTCCAAAGTAGTAAAAAGAAGACGATATTATGAGAATTAGATCAGAAGTTTTTAAGTAATCCTTGTAATTTGAATGGTCTGAAGAAAAAATAAAGTCATCACCAATAAATAAACCAATTTTTTTGTTGTCTATCTCAAGAAAATCAGGAGTTCCATAAGAGAAATAATTCCCTTGTCCTATTGGGTCATTAGAAAAGTAGAATTTATCAATTCTTTTTATTATTTTATTCTCCTTTATCCAATATATGCTGTTATAAATTCTGTTATCTTCAAAATAAGGCGCACCTAAAAGGATATTTATGGGAAAATTTTCTTGTAAAATTCTTTTTACACCTTCCTCTATCTTATTCTTAATAATATTATTCTTTAAAAGATCAAAAGGAGGATAGCCTAAAAGGGAAAGCTCTGAGAAAACGACGATATCACTTTTATCTGATAGAGCTTTTAATATAGCATCTTTTATTTTTATGAAATTTCCTTCTATATCTCCAATGATAGGATTTATCTGAGCTATAGTGATTTTCATATGGTTCCTCCTTTCTCTTGAAAGGTTAATAAGTTATATATCCTTTCTACGGGGGCTGGATGGGAGTAATACCAGGTACGAAATATAGGATCAGGATAAATGTTGGAGAGATTTTCTTTTATTAATCTCTTAAGGGCATTAATTAAAGGAAAAGGATTCCCAAAAACCTCGGCTGAGAATTTATCTGCTTCATATTCAAATTTTCTCGATAAGGCATTTACTAAGGGATTTATAAAATAAAATATGGAAGAGACAAATAAGAAGGAATATAGAAGAATGCTAAACTCTTTAGTAATTCCAAAATATTTACTAAAAGGAGCATTCTTATATACAAAAAATGTTAGATAGATGTATAGTAGGTAAAAAACTATGGATAAAATTAATAATTTGGGAATATGTTTCTTTTTATGATGACCTAATTCATGGGCAAGAACAGCAAGTATTTCTTCTTGAGGATAAGAAAGCATAGTATCAAATAGTACTACTCTTCTTGTTTTTCCAAAACCGGTAAGATAGGCATTTTGTTTTTTAGTTCTACGAGAGGCATCCATAACAAAAATATTATTCACTTTGAATCCAGCTTTATTTACTATTTCAATAATTCTATTTTTTAAATCTCCTTCTTCTAAGGGAGTAAATTTATTAAAAAGAGGAGCTATAAGTATAGGATATATATAATACACAAAGATTTCAAATAAGACTATTACGAGAGCAAATTTCCACCAGAAGTTTGGATCTGTTTTAATTATGTAAAGTAAAAGAGAGAGTATAGGAACTCCTAATATTATAGAGAGTATTATTGATTTTATAATGTCAAGAATAAATATCTTTGGAGTCATTGTATTAAAGCCATATTTTTGTTCTATAACAAAGATATCATAAACCTCAAAAGGAAGAGATAAGATTAGATTTATAAGTCCGGAAATACCAAAAAATAATAATCCTTGCATAATAAAGGATGAGGTGATTGAGGATACAATTTTTTCAATGTAGGGATAAAATAAAAACAAGAAAATTAATGTAAAGATTAGATCAAAAGCCTGACTAATTAAGCCCAAAACAGTATTGTCTTTTAAATACTCTTGAGCTTTTTTTAGTTCTTCGTTGGTTATTATATCTTTGAGCACTTCTGGAACTTCTTTGTGAGAAAGAGAGTGTTTTAAGTTTCTCAGATTAAGGTAAGCATGGATTAAGACTTTGCCAATAATAAATATTAAGAATATCCCTAAAAACATGCTGTCCTCCTATTGTTAAGCTTGGCGAAAAACGATTATATTATACTTCACAGATAGCTATTTTTTCAAAAAGAGGATAAGAGGGAGACTATATGGTCCCCCTCTTTTTTATAGGACAGGTAAATAGGTCTCTAACTCGTAAGTAGTCACCTGCCTTCTATAATTGTCCCACTCAATCTTCTTATTCTCTATGAAATTTGTAAAAACATGCTCTCCTAGGGCTTTTTTCACTACTTCGCTTTTTTCAGTAATTTCTATAGCTTCAATTAGGCTTCCAGGAAGACTTTCAATTCCCTTCTTCTTTCTTTCTTCCTCCGTCATATGATAGACATTTTCTTCTACTGGCTCTGGGAGAGGATATTTCTTTTCTATTCCTTCAAGACCTGCAGCAAGCATTACAGCAAAGGCTAAATACGGATTACATGCAGGATCAGGTGCTCTATACTCAATTCTTGTAGCTTCTTCTTTTCCTGGCTTATACATAGGAACTCTTATTAGATCAGATCTATTTCTCATAGCCCAAGATATGTAAACAGGAGCCTCATATCCAGGAACTAATCTCTTATAAGAATTTACCCATTGATTAGTGATAAGAGTTATTTCCTTTGCATGTTTTAAGAGGCCCGCAATAAAGTGTTTTGCAGTATCAGAGAGATGATATTTATCATGAGGATCAAAGAAAGCATTTTTACCATCTTTGAATAAACTCATGTGAACGTGCATCCCAGAACCATTTTGTCCAAATAAAGGCTTTGGCATAAAGGTAGCATATACTCCGTTAAGATATGCTACTTCCTTTATGGCTAACCTTGCAGTCATAACAGTATCTGCCATAGTTAAAGCCTCGGCATAGCGAAAATCTATCTCATGTTGAGAGGGGGCTACCTCATGGTGGGTAAACTCTACTTCAATTCCCATTTCTTCTAACATTGATACTGTCTGGTGTCTTAAATCTATAGCTTCATCCCTTGGAATTAAATCAAAATACCCTCCCCAGTCTAAGACCTCTAGATTAGGGCTTGGGGATTTAAAATAGAAATATTCTAATTCAGGTCCTACATAGTAGGTAAATCCCATCTCTTTCGCCCTTGAAAGTACTCTTCTTAAAACATTTCTTGGATCTCCTTCAAAGGGTTTTCCACTTGGTTCTACAATAGTTGCAAACATTCTTGCTACTTTTTTGTCCTGGGGTCTCCAAGGCAAGATAGTGAAGGTTTCTGGTTCTGGAAATGCGATCATATCGCTTTCCTCAATTCTTGTGAATCCTCTTACTGATGAGCCATCAAATCCTAATCCTTCCTCAAAGGCTTTTTCTAATTCATGAGCTGTGATAGTGAAGCTTTTCAAATAACCTAAAATATCTGCAAACCAGATTTCTATAAAGTAGACATTATTTTCTTTAATATATTTTAGAATTTCTTCTTTTGTTTTTGGAAAACTGTTAGCCATAATTTTTCTCCTCCTTCTTAATTCTTTTTTACAAAATAATTTTCAATATTAAGAATATTTTACCTTATTCTCACCTCCTTGGGAATTTGATTTTGTAATTTAGAGGATTACTAAAATTGAAGCGCCATTGCTCTTTAAACGTCTTTGTTTAAAACTTTTAATTATATTATTGTGAATTAGTTTTTTGTCAAGATATAATTTTTATAAAGGTATACGGCAATATATTACCGATATGAAAATTATTTTAGATTGCTTATTCTCTTCTTTCTCCTGTTCTTATCCTTATGGCCTCCTTTATATCTAAGACAAATATCTTACCATCTCCTACCTCTTTAGTTTTTGCACTTTCTATTATCGCCTTAATAATGACTTCACTGTCAGAATCTTTTACTACTATCTCTATTTTTATTTTGGGCAATAGCTCAATTCTGTATTTTCTCCTCTCCATATTTTCCATTTTTCACTTATCAACCCCTGAAGAAAATTTTTACTCCCTTGTAAATAGTACTATAATCTAACGCAAGCTCAGACTCATTGCCCATTGAAAAGCACCATATAACCTTGCTTGAAGATTTTCTTCTGCAAGATCCATAATAGGTTTACTAAGTTTGTCAAGTATTTTTAGAGAAGAATACCCTGAGGAAATTAATATTCCTGAAACGTTATTATTTCCTAAAGCACTTACTACAAGACACTACTGATTTTATTAAAATAGTCCATCCTCCTGACTAACTTATATAATTTTTTTTGCCATACTTTTTAGCAATATGTTTTAGTATGTCATATCTTAGCTTCTTTTCCCCAAAGTGGTAAGGAGAAGCAGAGATATTAACCATAAGGTCTATTCCTTTTTTGACTAAGTTCTTAACTGGATCTATGTTATATGGTTTGTTGAGAGAGTTTTCAAAGAAGATAACCAAGAATAGCAAGTTCTGGGAAAATAATAATTTCAGCCTGTTGTGAAATAGCCCTTTCTATATAATTCTCCTATAGTAAGATTTATTTGGGCAACTGCTACTTTCATAGTACATGTATAATATACTTAAAAATTTTTTTAGTTAGGGTGAAAGCATGAAGAAGAAGAATGGTATTACTATAAAGGATATTGCAAAGGAGGCTGGGGTAAGTCCTACGACAGTTTCCAATGTTATCCATAAAAAATATGAACATGTTTCTCCAGAAACGGTAAAAAGGATTGAAAAGATTATAGAGGAAAAAGGCTATATACCCAATATGCTTGCCCGATCCTTAGTAAAAAGAAATTCAAAGATAATTGGAGTTATTAATTGTTTGATACCTACTGCAAGGGGAAGTTTTATACAAGATCCTTTTCATACTGTCTTTTTAGGTGGTGTAGAGAAAGAATTAAGTAAAAGGGGATATTTTATTATGCTTCGTACGGTAAACGATAAGGATGAGCTTATTTCTCTTTTAAAAACATGGAATCTTGATGGAGTTATAGTAACTGGAATTTTTGAGGATGAATTCTACGAAGCACTCCTAAATACAGATATTCCTGTAGTACTTATAGATAGTTATGTAGATGGAGATAAATTTTTGAAGGTTGGGCTTGAGGATTTTAAAGGAGGATACTTGGCTACAAGGTATTTAATAGAAAAAGGACATAGAGAGATTTTATTTGTGTCTCCCAAAATTAAACCCAAGGGTGTGCTTGAAGAGAGGTTGAAGGGATATAAAAGAGCATTAGAGGATTATGGTATTCCTTTTAAATCTGAGAATATTTACGAGCATGGGACAAGGGTAGAAGAATGTATAGAATTGGGGAGAAAATTAAGTAAAAGGAAAGATTTTACAGCTATATTTGTTACTGCTGATATTATGGCTGCTGGCATTATGAGTGGACTTATTGAAATGGGGGTGAAAATTCCCGAGGAGGTATCAATTGTAGGTTTTGATGATCTTGATATAAGTCTTATAACTTCACCAAGGCTTACTACTATTCATCAAGATGTGGAAGTTAAGGGGACTATTGCAGCGAGAATGCTTATAGATTATCTTGAAGGAAAAGTTATAAAAGAAAGAACAGTGATACTTCCTGTAAGGATTGTTGAGAGAGAAAGTGTAAGAGATATTAAGAAAAATTGAGGAATAATTTAAAAATCGAAGAAAAGCTTATATTTTTTTGAGAAGAATAATGGTTTTATCCTGTTAAAATGGCTTGAAGGATTTATTAAATTGATTTTAAACTTTGTTAAGTTTAACGTTAAAGTAATGAAGTTTTACTTTAAATAAGAAAGGGGGTTTGAAATATTAGTTTTAAGTTTAACGTTCAACTTAATATAATAGAACCTTGTTTAAAGTTTAATTTTTAAAAGGAGGTATTCTAAAAATGAAGAAATGTCTTTTAGGGCTTTTAATCTTAGTACTTCTTTTAGCTTTTACTTTCGCAGATGACGATTTTATTGTTGCTACAAAATTTGAGGAACAAAATGGGGAAGGTTATTGGGGACCCTATGGGCCAGCATATAAGCTAGAAAATGGAGTATTAGTTTTTGATTCAAGTATTGAAAATGCATGGATGACTTTAAATTTTAAAGATGATTTTATGGAAGCAGAAGACTATAGGTATGTGGTAATTACAATTAAGGCTGATGATCCTAAGGATGCCCAAAATATAGTTATGACCCTCGGTAATTTGAAAAAGACCTTTACCGATTGGGGGATAACACTAACTACTGATTTTAAAACTTATGTAATTGATTTGTTTGCTCATGGTTTGAAAAATTGGGGTGATGGGACTAAGGCAGAGCCAGACCTTGCTTTTAATAAGGCAGGAGCTATAAAAGCAAAGATATATGTTAAAAGTATGATATTAACCAACAATCCTACAAAATACACTAAGTAGTTTTTGGGAAAAAAATTGGGGGGAGTGAAAAGAAAATGAAAAAGATTTTTGTATTTATCTTACTTTTTCTCTTAGTCTTTTTAGGCTCAGAAGTTTTTGCTCAGAAAAAGATTATATTGAAGCTTGGAATGTGGCCTGAGCCTACTTTAAAGAGTGATGTAGAGATGTTTGAGAAATGGAAAAAAGAGTTTGAGAAAAAATATCCTAATGTACAAGTGGTGCCAGCAACCTATAAGTATTCTCCTGATACTTTTGTTCCCCTTGCAGAGTCGGGAAATTTACCAACTATTTTTGAAACATGGTTTACAGAACCTCAAAAACTGATTGCAGGTGGTTTTGTCAAAGATATAACCAATGAGCTCAAGAAAAAAGGATGGGATACCTTAATGAACCCATCAGTAAAGCAGATACTTTCTAAAAATAATAGGATCTATGGGGTCCCAAGGGACGCCTATGCCCTTGGTATGTATCTAAATCTAGAACTTTTTGAAAAAGCTGGTTTAATGAATCCTGATGGAACCCCTAAATATCCAAAGACATGGGACGAGCTTGCAAAGGCTGCTAAGATTATAAAGGACAAGACAGGCAGAGCAGGTTTTTGTCTTCTTGCAAAAGACAATGCTGGAGGATGGCATTTTACACAGATAGCATGGAATTTTGGGGCTAAGCTTGAGGTACAAAAAAATGGTAAATGGTATGCCAATTTAAACTCTCCCGAAGTTGTTACAGCAATGAATTTTGTCAAAGATTTGAAATGGAAATATGATGTCCTTACTGACGATCCTACCAGCGAGGATTGGGGATCTGGCTTTGAGGCTATAGCTACAGGAAGAGCTGCTATGTATCTTGGGGCTCAAGATGCAGTAAATCAGCCTACCCAAGTATATGGCATGTCTATTGATAAACTTGCTATTGTTCCTGTTCCAGCAGGACCTAAAGGTCATCATTACTCTCTCATGGGGGGTACTCCTTATATGTTTAGTGCTAAAGCAAGTTCTGACGAGGTTATGGCTGCGTTGAATTTCTTAGAGATAATGGGTAAGGCGCCTATAGTTACACCAGAGTCTCTTGCAGGAATGAGAGCAGATGCAGAAAATAGAGTAAAAAATGGGGTCCCCGTAATTCCATCCTTTCCTGCATGGATAGCGAAGGATTGGTTAAAAGCTCAAGAAGAAATAGTAAAACAGTATAGAAATGTGGATATGAGATTATATAATGATTATTACAATTGGATAAAGAAGCCTAACGTATTACGACCCGAGGAGCCTTATTTAACCCAGGATATGTATGCGGAACTAACTAAGGTATTACAAGCGGTAGTAAGTGATAAAAATGCTGATGTTAAAAAGCTTCTTGATATTGCAAATAACAATCTACAAAAGATGTTAGATATGTACGTAAACAAAAAGTAATAAAGGGGGCACTTATGTGCCCCCATATTGCTGTAGGAGGAATATAGAATGCTTAAAAAATATAGAAGAGATATAGCTGGATGGTTAATAATGCTTCCTTCAATTATACTTTTTATCTTCTTTCTATGGGAGCCACTTTTGGCAAGTATAGTGATGTCCTTTTATTCAGCAAAGGGCATAAGGCTTGAGAAATTTGTAGGTTTTCAAAATTATATAGAGGTTATTCAACATCCAGATTTTAAAGCTGCTTTTTTAAATACTTTTTCCTACACCTTTTGGTCCTTAGTTATAGGCTTTTTGGTTCCTATAATTCTTGCCATTATTATAAACGAAATTATCCATTTTAAGGGTTTTTTTAGAGTATCGGTTTATTTACCTAATGTAATTCCTGGACTTGCTGTGGCAATAATGTGGCTTTATATATATAAAGCTGGTAAAACAGGACTTTTAAACATAATTTTGGGACAATTAGGAATTCCTCCTCAGGCATGGCTTACCAAATCTCATTTAGTTATTCCCCTTATTGTTCTATTTATGACGTGGCGTTCAGCGGGAGCAACTACCCTTATATACTTAGCAAGGTTACAGGGGATAGATCCAGAGCTTTATGAGGCTGCCACCATTGACGGAGCAGGTATATGGCAAAGATTAAGGTATATTACTCTTCCTCAAATTTATAATTTGGCGAGAACCCTTTTGATACTTCAAGTAATTTTTGTCTTCCAGGTGCTTTATGAACCTTTAGTTCTTACCAATGGGGGTCCTAATAATGCTTCTACTACTTTAATGCTTCTGGTATACAAATATGCCTTTGAGAAATTTGACTATCCTAAGGCTGCGTCCATCTCTGTAATAATCGCACTAATACTTGTTCTCTTAACTGCTGTATATAACAAGCTGGTAAAGGAAAACGAGGGGTAAGATTGGAGGTAGGCAATGAATAGGTTATTCTCCTTAAAAAAGGATTATGGAATATTGAGAAGTTATGATTTTAAGAGGAACGCGATAAGATTTTTATATATTTTGGTGTATTTAGTAAGTTTAATAGCAGTCTTTATAGCAGTATTTCCTATCCTATGGACCATACTTTCAGGTTTTAAGGACTTAAGAGAATTTGTTAATGAGCCTAAAATTTTCCCAAGGACCTATGATATAAATAAATTTATTGAGACTTGGAAGATCTTAAATTTTGGAAGATTTTATTTAAATTCTTTTATAGTTGTGGTTGGAAGCATATTTTTTGCTGTTATTGGCAATGGCTTATTGGGTTATGCTCTCTCTAAGATAAAACCTAAAGGGTATAAACTTATTTATTACCTTCTGCTTTGGAGTTTAATGATTCCTACCACTACAAGTATTGTTCCTCTTTTTATAAACATAGTGAGATTGGGATTGCAAGGAAGTTTTATACCCCTTTGGCTTTCTGCAGGAGCTAATGCCTTCTTTGTAATACTTTATAAAAACTTTTTTGATTCTATACCTCAATCCATAATAGAGGCTGCGAGAATAGATGGTGCTGGAGAGTGGTCCATATTTTTTAAGGTTGTTTTTCCTTTGAGTTATCCCATAAATACGGTTATTACAATCTTCACCATAAATGGTGCTTGGTCAGATTTTCTTTTACCTTATCTTCTTCTTAATAACACAGGAAAAGAAACAGTAATGGTAAGATTATTTCAATTTAGGACCAGTGTTGCTACTGATGTGGATATTATAAGAGCAGTTACTTTTTCAATAATCCCTCCCATATTGCTTTTTGCCTTTTTCCAAAAATATATGATGGAGGGAATGACCCGAGGAGGAATAAAAGGATAAATAGGAGGTGTTCTCTATGAAGTCTTTAAGAATCTTCTTTCTTTTGTTATTGTTTTTGTTTATGGCTTTAAGCATAAAAGTGAATTTTGCCCAAAACATAACAAATCCTAAATTGGTAATCTATGAGGCGCCTAAAACTATGAAACCTGCGAATGATATTAAAGTTAAAGTAGGAGGACATGATGTCTTTGTGTATGATATTCCTGTAAATCCTAACAGAAGATGGATGGGAAGTGAAGAGATTAAGCTTTCTTCAACTCCTATGTGTTATTTTGATTATGAAGGGGGAAAATTAAAAATTGAAATATCCACTGCTAAAGATATAAAAAGTTGTAATGTCTTACCATCTTCATATAATATTAAGCCTACTATTCAGGGAAAAGTTATAAGTTTCTATATAGAAGAACCCGGATTTTACACTGTAATATTTAATAACTCTCCAGATAGAGCTCTGCATATATTTGCAAATCCCCTTGAGGAAAATGTACCTGATAGGAGTGATCCTAATGTTGTTTATATAGGACCTGGAGAGTGGACTATAGAGGATATCCCTCTTCAAAGTGGGCAAACTCTATATATTGCTGGCGGAGCAGTACTTCATACTACTATTCATGGAATATTTTTAAATAATGTGACTATAAGAGGAAGAGGGATTATTGATGGAAGTATATGGAAGAATTGGCTTACTCCAGGAGAAACGGCGAGGGTTCCTATTAACTTGAGGAATAGTAAAGGAATCACTATAGAGGGAATTATTATTACAAATCCAAATGCCTGGGCATTGAATTTGTTTGAATGTGAAAATACTATAGTCAAAAATGTAAAAATAATTACTGCAAGGCAAAATGGCGATGGTATAACTATTCAATCTTCCAAAAATATTAATGTTTCTGATTCTTTTGTAAGAAGTTGGGATGATAGTCTTGTGGTTAAAAATTATTCTGTGGATTCAAAATTTATAAATTTTAATAACATCCAAATATGGACCGATCTTGCCCAGTCTATGGAAATAGGCTATGAGACTAACAAAGGGAAAAAAGAGAATGCTGTGATTTCTGATATTAGCTTTAGGAATATAACAGTTTTATATAACTTTCACAAACCTGTAATAAGTATTCACAATAGTGATGACGCTCTGGTAAAGAATATCTATTATGAGAATATAGTAGTAGAAAATGCTCTTATGGGACAAGGAGATGCGGGAGAAAATAATCAATTGATTGATTTTGCAGTACTTGCGAGCCAATGGTCTTCCACAAAAGAAAGAGGAAATATAAGGGATGTATATGTGGAAAATGTAAGGGTTCTTAGGGGTAATTTTCCTCCTTCAAGGATTATTGGATATGATGAGAAGCATACTGTAGAAAATGTGTCAATTAAAAATCTGGAAATTTTAGGTAAGAAAATTAAAACCCTTGAAGAAGGAAAGTTTAAAATAAATCTTTTTGTAAAAAATGTGAAAATAAGTTTTGTGGGAGAAAGTGAGACTACGGGTAGAAAATATGATCCAAAAGTGTTAAGTTCTCTTTCCAATATAAAGCCTGAATTTGTGAAAGTGATTAAAACCCCAGAACAAACAGAAGCTCAAGTTCCAGAAAACTTTAAGAGGTTTCAGCCTATAGTTCCTGAGAAACCTTCTGGGGTTAATGTGGCTCTTAAGAAGCCTATTACTGCTAATGGATTTCAAGATGTTTATAGGGAAAGGTATGCTAATGATGGAAAGATTAAAAGCTATTGGGAGGGAAAAGCTAATTCCTATCCTAACATAATAACTATTGATCTTGAAAAGATATATAAAATACATACTATACGGATTGCTTTAAATCCAGATAGGATATGGAGTAAAAGAATTCAAAGTTTTGAGATTAAATACAGCTTAGATGGAAATGAATATCTTACTCTTGTTCCTAAATCAGACTATATCTTTGATCCTCTTACAAGTAATATTGTAGATATCAAGTTGAAAGAGCCTACGGAAGTAAGATTTGTGCAGATCATTTTTTATGCGAATACGGGGGCTACAGGAGGACAAATAGGGGAGTTAGAAATTTATTCTGATGAGGTGAATGAATAAAATTTAAGTAAGGAGAGTAAGAAATATGATGGAGAGAACAAAGCCGTGGTCAAAGATAGTTTCATGGGAAAAGAAGGGAAAAAGTTTGTTATTAATAGGTAGTGAAGATCTAAAGATAGAGGTTATTAATGAAAAGATCATAAGATTTCACTTTTCCAAAAATAAAGCTTGGAGGCATAACTACTCCTTTGCCATAGAGAAAGAGCTTCCTAAAATTGATTTTACAGTAGAGGAAAAGGAAGAAAATATAATACTAAGCACAGAAATTCTTAAGGTAGTTATAAATAAAAATATTCCCAATATAAAGATCTATACAAAAGAGGATGAGCTTATTCATTCAGATTATAAAAACTATGGATATGCAAAGTATAAAGATAAAGTATTTTCCTTTAAGAACTTTGAAAAAGAAGAGGCTTTTTTAGGACTTGGAGAAAAGATGGGAGGACTTAATAAAAAAGGGAAAAAATACATCAATTGGAATACTGATGATCCTCATCATTATCCTCATACTGATCCTCTTTATCAATCTCATCCCTTCTTTCTTGCCTGGAATAGTGAGTTTTCTTATGGCATTTTCTTTGATAATACTTTTAGGACTTACTTTAATTTAGGGGAAGAAAGCTCAAAATATTACTATTTTTATGCCGACAATGGAGAACTTGATTACTATTTTATTTATGGTCCTACTCCTAAGGAGGTAATTGAGAATTATACTCTCCTTACGGGAAGATATTACATGCCTCCTCTTTTTGCTCTTGGATATCAGCAGTCAAAATGGGGATATAAGAATAAGGAAATGCTTATGGATATTGCAAGAAAATTTAGAGAGAAAGATATTCCTTGTGATGTGCTTTATATGGATATTGATCACATGGATGGATTTAGGGTTTTTACCTTTGATGAGGAGAGATTTCCAAATATAAAGAATATGATAGAAGATTTGAATAATATGGGCTTTAAAATAGTACCTATTGTGGATCCAGGAGTTAAAAAAGATATTAATTACGAGATTTATAGAGAAGGGGTAGAAAAAGACTTTTTTTGCAGGAGGTCCACTGGAGAAATATATGTAGGATATGTTTGGCCTGGGGAATGTGCTTTTCCTGATTTTACAAAAAAGGAAGTTAGAGATTGGTGGGGGGAAAAGCAAAAGAGACTTACTGAGGCTGGGGTTTCTGGGATATGGAATGATATGAATGAGCCTTCTTCTTTCTCTCATCCTATGGATATTTTCTCAAGGTCTTGGGAGAGGCACAATACTTTTTGGGGAATTTTCTCTGATCATAATGATGAGATTTTTTATGACAAGACCTTTCCTAAGGATGTGGTGCATGGAGAAAAGGGAGAATTTACTCATGATGAAATCCACAATGTTTATGGACTTTTAATGGCAAAAGCAAGTTATGAAGGATGGAGAAGGGAAAATCCTAATGTAAGACCATTAATAATTACAAGGGCAGGTTTTTCAGGTGTGCAGAAATATTCGGCAGTATGGACAGGAGACAATAAAAGTTGGTGGGAGCATCTTTATATAAGTATCCCTATGCTTCAAAATCTGGGAATATCTGGTGTACCTTTTATTGGGGCAGATGTAGGAGGATTTGGTCTTGATTCTTCTCCAGAGCTTTTTGTAAGGTGGATAGAACTTGGTATTTTTTATCCCTTTTTTAGAAATCACTCCGAATTAAATACAAGATCACAAGAACCATGGGCGTTTTCAAAAGAAGTTGAGGAGATCTCAAAAGAGTATATTAAGCTGAGATATAGGCTTATCCCATATTTTTATTCTCTGTTTTGGGAGGCAAAGGAAAAAGGAATTCCCCTTATAAGGTCTTTAATTCTTGAATTTCCTAACGATAAAGAGGCTATTCATAACTATGACGAATTCTTATTGGGACCTTTTATTCTTGTGGCGCCCATTTATCAGGAAGGAGTAAGAGCAAGGGTGGTTTATCTTCCAGAGGGGTTGTGGTATGACTTCTGGGAGGGGAAAGTATATAAAGGACCTGACTATATTTCAATAAAAGCTCCCCTTGATAAAATACCAATCTTTATTAGAGAAGGAAGTATAATTCCTCTTTGGGAACCTCAAAACTATATCGGTGAGAAGAAACAAGAAACTTTAGAAATTCTTATTTATCCTGGCAAGGGTGAATTCACATACTATGAGGATGATGGCATATCATGGGATTATGAAAAAGGAATCTATAACTTGATAAAATTTAAGATAGATGAAAGAAGTTTTGAGATAAAATATATTCACAAAGAATATAACTCAGATAGGAAATGGTTTAAAGTAAGATACCTTGATAAAGAATTCGTAATAGAGGATAAAGATCATATAAAGATAAAGCTTTAAGGTAATTACTCAAGGGGGAAGGAATAGGGTGCCTTCTCCCTGAGTTATTAATTATAGTAGTTATTTATCCTCTTCTCCCTCCTTGACAAATAAATGAACTTATCATATATATAAAAATGGAATATAGGAGGGATGAAAGTGAAAAAGTGCAGGACAAGAATTACAGGACTTTCACCCACGTTCTGGTTAAGGGCATGGATAGTAATCTCTCTTTCTGAGAGAGAGCTTCATGGATATGAACTTATTTCTTCTTTAAGTGAGATTTTTCCAAATCTTCTTTCTCCAGGGATAGGTGGTATGGGAAGAGGATATAGAATTTTGAAGGATCTTGAAGAGGAAGGAATTATTGTGAGTAGATGGGATTTGGAAGGTACGGGTCCTGCCAAGAAAGTGTATAGACTTACTTCGGAAGGTGAGAGATTAAGGGAGGACATTATAAAGCATATTGAAGAGATGCAGGATTATATTAATAAGTTTCTTGAATTAAGTTCAAAGAAATTCTAAAACTCTTCAAGAATTGCAATATAAGGTAGATTTCTATATTTTTCTTTGTAATCAAGGCCATATCCTATGACGTAATAATTTGGTATTTCAAATCCCTTATAATCTACATCTATATCTATTATTCTTCTTCCGGGGCAGTCAAGCAGAGTACAGACTTTTATGGAGGATGGATTTTTGGCTTGAAGGTTTCTTATTAAATAAGATAGAGTTAACCCTGTGTCCACAATATCCTCAATTATTAAAACATCTTTATTATATATATTCACATCAAGATCTTTTATTATCCTGACAATGCCTTGACTCTCCCTTGAAGATCCATAACTTAAGATAGAGATAAAGTCTAATACAAAAGGTACACTTAGATTTCTTGTAAGATCCACTGTAAAATATACTGCTCCTTTTAGAACACAAGCAAGGACTAAATCTTTGTATATATAATCTTTGCTTATTTCTTCTCCTAATTCTTTTATCCTCTTTTCTATTTCTTCTTTTGTAAATAAGATTTTACCAATCTTTTCCATAGCTTTATCTTATTCCCATAACACCAAATTTAGCAAGTAGTTTTTCATATTCTTTTCCATAGAAAAGTTTTATTTTAATATTAGGATATAGCTCTTTTAGTTTTTTAATTTTTTTAAGTTTTTCACTCATAACCCTTGGCTTTTGTAAAGTTAGCTCAATATAAAGATCAAAATCAGGAAGGTAAAAATCGGGAGTAAAAGATTCAACAATATTTCCTTCACTATCCCATTCTAAGGGAAAGGTTCTTGGTTCATATTCCCATCTTATTTGATAGAAAGATAAAATTTTTGCAAATTCTTCTTCGCTTTTGTTGGCAAAATTAGGTTTTGTGGGAAGAGGTATTTGTTCGAGTTGAATTTTTGAAATTTCTTTTTTCTCAATGATCTTTAAGATCATGTCTTCGATTTCTTCAGGGGTAAAAACTGAGCGGTCAATAACTAAATTGTACAGATATGGATTTTTCCAATCTGTACCGAACATTATACTGTAAAAAGCTTCTCTCTCAAAATCTTTTTCTTTTATTATCTCCAGGGCTTTTTCTTCAGGAAGGAGATATTTTTGAGTTAAGTACTTTATTCTAAAATTTAATGGTGCAAAAATATTTAAATGAAAAGCATAATCTTCATCTCTAAATATAAATTGTCCTCCCCTTCCTAATAGGAATAAAATAGAATCTTTTTCTTCAATTATTAGTTTTACTCCTTCTTTTATGTATTTTTTGTAGTCTTCTATGAATTCTTTATCTTTTTTTCCATATATTAATTCTTTTTCTTTTTTAATGAATTCTTCTACATTTATATTTATCTCTTTTAGATAATTCAAAATCTTCTGCTTATCAATAATTTCTCCATTTACTTTACTTGATATCCTTTCTATTATATGGTCAATGTCAATTCCAAAATCTCTTGAGACAGTAATAAGCTTTATCTTACTCATTTTTACATTACTTCATAAAATAGATTGTATACATCCTCTTCTTTTACGGGTCTTATATTGTTTTCCACATTGAATTTAGCTTCCAAAGTTCTTTTTACTAAAAGATCAAGATCTATTTTTTCTCTGACTACCTGAGAAATTTTAGTGGGAAGATTTAATTTTTTAAGTAACTCTTCTACTTTTTCTGGAGGATCTCCTCCTAAGGTGTTTTTTAAGAATTTATATTTTTCATCGGAGATAAAAGGAGCATTGAATCTTAAATAGGCTGGAAGTAAGATTCCATTTGCTATACCATGGGGAATCTTATAGATTCCTCCTAAGGGCCTGGACATAGCATGTACTAAAGTGGTTTTTGTATTGTTTATAGCCACACCTGCCCAAAAAGCTGCGTAAGCCATTCTTTCTTTTGCACTTTCTAATTGGTTTAACACTGCCTCTGGTAAGAAGTTATATATATCTACTATGGCAGACTTTGAAAAATATTCTACTATTGGGGTTGAGTTTCTTGATAAATAGGATTCTATGGCATGTGAAAAAGCATCTATTCCTGTTGATGCTGCTACAAGGGGAGGCATGGTAAAGGTTAATTCTGGGTCAATTATGGTAAGGGTTGGTATTAAAGCGCTTCCCATAATTATGAATTTATCCTTTACTACATCATCGGTTATTACCGCAAATTTTGTGGCTTCACTGCCAGTACCCGAAGTAGTTGGGATAGCAATTATAGGGAGGGCATCTTCTACTTCTTTACCTTTAGCATCTATAGGATTTAACTTAGTCTTTAGACGAAAAGCAATAATTTTTGCCATATCCATTACACTTCCTCCCCCAATGCCCACAATTCCATCAAAATTATTTCCTGTAATTTTGTCACAAATCTGATAAACTACATCTACATTGGGCTCAGAAGGTATGCCAGTTATTACTATTACTTCAAGATCATATTTTTTAACCTCTTCCACAATTTTATCTAAGTGTCCACTTTTTTTAAGTGAAGACTTGCCGGTGAGAAATAAAAATTTGTTTCCAATTTTTTTGAGTTCACTTCCTATAACTGATATGCTCCCCCTGCCATATATAACCTTTTTGGGAATTTCTAAGATATTTGCCATTATAGGCTATTTCCTCCTTTTAATTTCATACAAACAATATTATAATATACTTTAACAAATTCTTAAAGGAGTGCGAAAAATGAAGAGCTTAAGTAAAGTGGTAGAAATACTTGGAATTATAAGCCTTCTTATGAGTTTTGGGCTATTCTTATATGCATTAATTTTCTTTATAAACTATAGATGGTAAAAATGGAAGAGGAAGATATTTTATTAAATCCACCCGACGAGAAAACGGTAATAAATAGAGCTATCTCTGTGGCTGTGTTCTTTTTGAGGGCACAAGCAGAGGCTATTTATTCCTCCTCAAAAGATGAAGAGATCCTGAAAATTGAGAAAAACTTTTTTGATGAAGTTGAAGATTGGATGGAAGATGAAAATATAATAAACATTTTAAGCACAAGAGAAAAATTACTCCTTGGTAAAGAGATTGGGAAATGGGAAGAGATGGAGATTTTTCTTTCTTTAAGCTATTTGGAAGATTTGGGTATACTTCTATGGGCTCTTTCTTTTATTGATAAAATACCTCCTTACGAGGAAGGTTTTAAATTAAATGATGTTATTGATTTAATTCCTGTTTTGAAGAGTAGAGAAGAATTTGAGAATAGGGCAAAATTAAGAAATTATAAGGAACTTATGAAAGAAAGAGAGATTGCAGAACTTTGGTATTTTAGATGGAAATTGGGAAGAATGATGAAGGAAAATTATAAATTAGAAGAAGGGAAGTCCTATGATGAAGCTATTAAAATTTTGACTGAGAAGGCTCTAAGCTTAGGGGCAATAAAAGAAATTTTAGAAAATGATTTTCCTATAAAAGGAAGACCTTTTTCTCACTTGGAAAAAGAAGACTACGTTTATATTTCAAATATAATCATAGAGAGATATTTAACCCTTAATTGGCTTTGTGGTTATTATAAAAGTTGGGACGAAAGAAAGGAGTTTTAATACATCACCTCCAATTTTACTGGTGAGAATAATCCATAAGGATAAAATACATATTGGGAAGTATACTCTTCTTTTTCAACTCTAAAGCTCTGAGCACTTACAAAGGGAATTTTTTGAGCTCTATGGTGTAATGGGCCAAGCATGTTTCTTAAACTACCGTAAAGAATTAATTCTATTTTGTTTTCGCCATTGTTTAAAAAATCAGTTATTTCGAGTTTATAAGATTTCCAGGGTATAAGACCACATTCTTTATTATTTATTACTACTTTTATTAATGTGGCTGAAAAATCGTCTATGGATAAGAATATTTCTTCTTTTTCTTGCTTTTCTACATTTATATTTTGTCTATAGAGCATTCTTCCAGCATAATGTGGATATCCTTGGAGTGTCCAATCTCCTAAGGATAAGCTTTTATCCTCCTCAATAATTTCTCTCTTAGGATTTACAGCAAAATCACCTAATAAGTAAAAGTCTTCAAGCTCGGTGCTGTTTTTGTATGTGAGAATAATGTGTATAACATTTTCTCCTTCTTTTATATTTTTAAGTGGTATTTTTCGGAAATTTTCATCTAAATACCACCCTCTATCAATTTTATCTATTTCAATTTCATTTACAAAGATTTTTTCTATCTCATCAAAGTTTTCGGTAAGAAGAAGTATTTCTTTTTTAGGAACTTTCTTAACTTGGAATTTTAATTTTAACTCTATCTTTGTGTTGTCCTTTGAATGAGGAGTATTTACCCATTTCCATCTTTGGATTCCATGATTGTGATCAATATTTATCATGCCCAAGTACTTTCTTATCTCTCTTTGGGCTATCCATATAGGAACTTCTCTTGACCAATTTTCTTCTATCTTATATTGACAAGTATCCAAGGTAAGAACATTGGGATCTAACCTCTCTATTTCAAATACAGGTTCCATATAAAGGACTTTTTGAATTCTTTTAGGTTTTTCAAATTTTCCTATTTCTCCCGGATACATTACATAAAGCTTGGAATCTGCAGGTGCAAATTTTACTCTTAGGTGTTGGTATCCTTCAGTAGGCATAGAGAATACATTTTTTATTTCTCCTGTGAAAAGATCCCATTCTTCAATTCTTCCCTCCCCGTGAAGATAAAGATCTATTTCATATCCTCTCTCTCTATCATTGTTTACAATGAAAAATATCTTTTTGCCATTGAAAACTCTCTCCATATACAAAAACTGCTCTGCTTCCTGACCTACCACATCTCTTATAGAAATCCTTCTTAGTAGAATATTTTCTATATTTTCTGTGAGGGCTTTTCTTCCTTTTAAGATTACAGTATTTTTGTGGTTTAGTAATCTTTCCAAATCTTTACTTTCTTCTCCTTCTATATATTCAGGCAGTGGCTCTAACAAAATTACCTTCCCGCCACTTTCTAAAAATTCTAAAAGAAGAAAAAGGGTTGATTTTCTTAAGGTTAGCATTTGAGGCAAAATAACCAATTTGTATCTTGCTTCTCCAATTACAAATTCCTTTTTTTCTTTATCCACTTTCCCATATTTTTCTATAATCGTTTCATCTCCTAAATCAAAATCATAATGTATTCCTAAAAGAGCTGAGATAATATTTTGGAACTCCTCTCCTCTTTCTTGAGGAATGCTTTTATCTCTTCCATTAAATTCACACCAACTACTTTCAATAGGATGAATAAGAAGTATTTCTCTTATAGGTTTTCCTAAGGTTAGTATATAAGAGAGTCTTGCAAAATAGTCCTCTATAAGATTCTGGTATTCCCAAGATGGATTGTGGTTAAAGGATGGAGGGTAATCTCTTTTTCTGCAACCTCTTAATGAATATAAAAATAGATGTTGGCATCTTAAATTTACTCCAAGGGCATATTGCCAATCTCCTACATGTTTTTGCCCTTCAAAGGTAAATTCCCAACCTGTACACCCGTAGGTTTCCGATATTACTCTGTTTTTCCCTAATTGATTTGCTACACTTGATGCCTGTTTTACTGTTAAGAATTCATACTTTACCTCGGTTAATATATCAATTCCTGGAATATCTAAATATTCATAGTGAGGCATTATGGAGCCTGAGCAGAGTATAGCATGGGGAAAGATGTTTTCTTCTAAGAGGTGTCCTGTAAAAAGGATATTATGCTCTTTACACCAATTGGAAATTTGCTTCGTATAGCTTTCTACAAAAAGCTCTGATATGGTTCTCCAAAAGTCATATCTTGCTTTTATTGATTTTTCCCCGTTAAGAAATACATAAGGTGCTATTTCAAAAAAGTCATAGCCTCTTCTTTCCTTAAAAAATTGTGGAAATATGTCAGTATATGGTAAAACGTATTCAACATCAAATTCACCGCCCCAGAGATAAGGATAAATGTTGGGTTCATCAGTAAATATGCCTTTTACAGTTCTTCCAAATTCTTCCTTTAATCTCTTATAATATACCTCATGGGTGGATTTTATGAAAGCATTTACACTTTTAGGGTTTAAATTGTCTGGTGGGGAATCTCCATTATACCACTCAGTTTTAGGAGCAATAAGTCTATATAAGGCAATTAAGACTTCTTTTTCTAAAAGTTCTACTTTATTTTCTATTCTTTGGAGATATTTTATTTTTTCTCCATCTATTTGGGATTTATATATGGCAAGTTCATCTCCTTTTAACTCATGTGGACCTTTCAAAATCTTCATTGCTAAAACTTTTGCTCTTCCTTCGTCTCCTATTATTTTTGCTACCTTTCCTCCTGCAAAACCTGAGGGCCAACGATCTTCATCATATAGCCAGGGATCAATATCTATTTCCTTTGATGCTTTTACCACATCCTCTACACATTTTAACCATTCCTCCCCCATATATTCGGTTTCAAGTCCCACTCTTGAATGCATGAAGAATCCACCAATTCCCTTTTCTTTAAAATCTTTTGCTTGAGAGATAAGCTTAGAGGAGATTAATTTATCATTCCAAGACCAGAATGGTATAGCACGATACTCTTTTCCAGGATTTTTGAAACATTTTTTTACCTCTTCCATATTATCCCCCTTTTATAGTTTTAATTATACTTTCTGCAATCTTTTGGGAAGCTCCTTTTTCTCCCATTCTTCTTTTTCCATTTTCATGCACCTCTTTAAGAATTTTCTCATTTTTATATATTTTTTTAAAGACATTGGGAAGGGTTTTAGGATTTTCTGCAATAAAAAGGGAAGGTCCTAAAAGTCTTTTTTGGGCATAAGCAAATTTTTTAGTATACTGAGGACCTTTTCCAGGTATGACAATGACGGGTTTTCCTAACCCTACAAATTGTTCTGTAGCAGTTCCTGCCATACAAATTCCTATTTGGGCTTGATGTATGCAGTCGTTAAATAAATTTGTAAGGAGAAGAAAATGATTTTTATAGTTATATAGCATATAATCTTCGGAGGAATCTATATGAGTGAAATTTTTCTCATCAAGGATTTTGCTAACCTCTGACATATTTATGCTTTTTGCTAAAGCGGTAAGAAAGAGAAATCTTTCTTTAATATCTGAGTGAACAAGAGAAAAAATTCCATTAAGGATTATATTAAAGTTATTGTAGGCTTCTGGAATTCTTGAACCTGGAAGAAGAAGGACTTTAAGGTAATTCTCAAATTTATCAAGATTTAATCTACCTGTAGGCTCTAACCCATCCATCATGGGATTTCCTAAATATTCAGCGTTTATGTGGGATAACTTTAGTATATCGTAGGACAATTTATCACGAGGAAATACTTTTAAAAGTCTATTATTTTTCATGAAATAATACTCCAAGAGGTAGGCTTTTTTTGCTATCTTTATTGCTTCTTTTTTCTCTATGTTTTCGTAGTTATTATTTATTACATAGTAGACAGATTTTTGAATACTTATAAAAAAGAAAGGTTTTTTAGAAAAAACTGCCAAAGCGAGAGGGACAATATCTCCAACCGCTATAATTATTCCATCCTCTTTTAACCATTCTTTCAAGCTTTTTAATTGCTTATAATGAAGTTTTATTAATCCCTCTCTTACATCTTTAACGAGGGTTCTTATGCTACTTAAAAAACCTCCCGATGGGGTGAATTTATGGGGACCTATTATGGGGATTTGGCTGTTTATGTATAAATTCCCCTCCCCAACTATAGGGAGCCCTTCTATGCTTATAGAAGGTTCCATATTTAGAATTTCTTTAGCTACATTAACTGCTACATAGTCTTCTCCATATCCATTACTTATAAATAATATCCTTTTCATATTTCCCCAATCTAAAGCATAAGTTTTTAAAATTCTAACATTTTATTGAATATTCTTGTCAAATGAAGCTATTTTGCATTAAGAAAACGTTTACAGAAATTTTTGTCTTTGATAAAATAATGTTAAAAGCTTAATAAGAGGTGATGAATAAAAGATGATTACCATAAAGGATGTGGCGAGAGAAGCAGGAGTAAGTATAGCTACTGTTTCAAGGGTTCTAAATAATTCTCCCAAGGTGAGAGAAGAGACTAAAAAGAGGGTACTTGAAGCTATAAATAGACTTGGATATTCTCCCAGTGTTGTGGCAAGAAGTCTTGCTACTAAGACTTTAAAGACCAATGTAATTTCTATATTTGTTCCCTTTTTTACTCGGGACTTTTTTGTTGAAGTGTTAAGAGGAATAAATAATGTAATATCTAAAAGTGATTATTCCATTCATCTTTATAATGTGGAGAAATTAGAGGATAAAGAAAAAATCTTCACAAGAGAAGTTTTTAATAGATGTGATGGAATGATTTTAGTTTCCTTTGATATTAAAAAGAAAGAGGCAGATTTTTTAAAAGAAATGGGAAAACCTGTAGTATTGGTAGATAGTTTTCATCCTGATTTTCCCAGTGTATATGTAGACAACAAAAAGGGTGCTTATATGGCGGTAAAATATCTTATAACTACTGGTAGAAAGAATATAGCTTTTGTAAGCGGAGCTATTCATGATCCTCTTGGTTTTATGGCAAGCTATAAAAGATATGAAGGATTATTACAAGCTTTAAAAGAGGCAAATTTGAATTTTAATCCTCGTCTTCACATACAGACAGGTTTTTCTTGGGAAAAAGGTTATAGGGCAGGAAAGACCCTTCTTAGTAGAGGTATTCCTTTTGATGCAGTATTTTGCACTTCAGATATTCAAGCTATGGGGGTTATGAGTGCAATAGTTGAAAGCGGTTTAAGGATACCTGAGGATGTTGCTATTATAGGTTTTGATGATATATCTGATGCTAGGTATTTGGGGCTTTCCACGGTAAGACAGCCCATGACCGAAATGGGAGAGGTGGGTGCTAAAATTCTACTTGATCTTCTCTTAGGCATAGACTCCTCCTTTACTCATATAGAACTCCCTTTAGAATTAGTCATAAGGTTAACCTCTTGACAAATTATTTTTAACTGAAATATAATTCCAATGTAAAAGCGCTTACACAAAGGGAGGTGAAATAGGAAAGGATAGGATTTTTGTTTTATAGTTTTTGGGTTTCTTTTATTCTAAATTTTTAGGGGGAGGAGATTTTAGATGAAAAAGATTTCAATTTTATTGTTATTTATCCTTTTGCTTTCTCTATTAGGTTCTTCTGTAACATTTTCACAGGTTCTTCCCAAATTACCAAGACACGAAACCTTAATTGTAGACGCTTTACATGGAAGACTTGCAAATCCTAAGGATTTTAATTTTTGGAAGCCTGGAGTTTCTGTGGGGAATGGAACTCAGCAGATGCTTCTTGATGGATTGTGGTATTTGGATCCACAAACGGGAAAGACAATAAATGCTCTTGCCTCATCAGCTCCAATTTATGAAAACAACTTCAAAAAGATGACAGTGAAACTTAGATCAGGTATATACTGGAGTGATGGTAAACCTTTTACTGCTGATGATGTAGTGTTTACAGTAACATATTTGATGGCACATCCCGGAATGTCCTATAGTGATGCCTTTAATAGATATGTCTCGAAAGTATATAAGAAAGATAATTATACAGTGGTTTTTGAATTAAAAGAATCGGTACCTGCATTCCATTATTTGTTTACATCTATTGTTTATGCTACTTGTTATATTATGCCTAAGCATGTATTTGAAAAGGTTCAAGATCCTTTGAAGTTTGAGTTTAATCCTCCAGTTTCTCTTGGACCCTATTTATTAAAACAATATGATCCTCAAGGATATTGGTGGCTTTTTGAAAGGAGAGCTGATTGGAAGAGGACCAGTGTAGGTCAGCTTTATGGAATGCCAAAACCAAGATATGTGTTGTTCATCTATTATGGACCCGACGAGAAGAAAGTTATGTCCCAGGCACAGCATCAGTTAGACTTGATTTTTGATCTAACTCCTGAAGCCTGGGAGATTTTGAGAAAGAGTAACCCCTATTCAAGGGTTTGGTATAAGGACTTCCCATGGGCATGGATGGATGATGTTAGAGCAAGAATTATGGCTATGAACTTAGAAAAGGCACCATATAATAATAAAGATGTAAGATGGGCATTAACTCTCGCTACCGATATAGTGGATGTAGTAACTTCTGGATTTGACGGTATTGCAAGGGTTAATCCTTTGTGGATCTGTGCCACAGAGTCTTTGTTGAAAGAGTATTACTTGCCTTTAGAAGATTGGTTGAAGAATTTTGCTCTTGAGGATGGATTTAAACCATGGGATCCTACAGTTCCAGATAGAATTGTAGATTATGCTAAAAAGAGAGGATATACTTTTTCGGGTAATCCGAGGGAGATATTTGGAATTGGTTGGTGGAAGTATGCTCCTGATGAAGCTGAGAAGCTCCTTACTAAGAATGGATTTAAGAAAGTTGGAGGTAAGTGGTATCTACCTGATGGGACACCTTGGAAGATTACTATAACTGCACCAGCTAATTTTGAGATTCATGCTACAAGGCTTGCTTTTGCTGTAGCAGATCAATGGAGAAAGTTTGGAATAGATGTGAATGTAGAAACAGTAGAAGCTGGTCCTTTCTGGAATAAATGGAATCTTGGAGATTTTGAAGTTGGATCTTATTGGGAAGTACCAGCGACTGATTTCTATAACTTTGTACAAGGTTATCACTCCAGATTCCTTAAACCAACAGGACAGGTTGCTACCGCAGGGAATCAAATTAGATGGAAGAATCCAAAACTTGATGCGTTATTGGATCAGTTAGTTAACCTACAACCAGAGTCTCCTAAGGCAAAATCTATAGTTATGGATATATTGAAGCTTTATGTTGAAGAAATGCCTGCACCTGTGTTCATAATTAACCTTAAGTTTAATGCTCAAGATCATTATTATTGGACCAACTTCCCAACTTCGGATAATTCCTATATGGCACCTGTTTGGTGGTGGGGACAATTTAAGTTCATATTACCATTCCTACAGCCAACGGGAAGAAGATAATTTCTGAAAGTTTTTAGGGGGCATCCATTATGGATGCCCCCTTAGTTTTGAAAAGGAGGGAATTATTAGTAGATGAATTTTTTAAAAAGATATATTATACCGAGGTTGATTCAATACTTTATTGTTATTTTCATTGGAATTACTGTAGTATTCCTAGTTCCAAGATTGACGCCCCTTGATCCTGTAGTAACAGTCTTAAATAGAATGACTGCTTATGGAGCTCAATATCTTGACCCTTCAGCTATAGAGAAACTTAAAGAAACGATGATGGAACTTTATGGATTAAAAGGTAATGTCTTAGAACAGTATTTAAAATTTTGGGGGAGACTTTTTAAAGGAGATTTTGGACCTTCCCTTTCTATCTTTCCAACTCCTGTAATATCAATTATTATGAATTCTTTGCCATGGACTGCAGGCCTTCTTATTACTGTAGCTTTGCTTTCTTGGATTATAGGAAACATCCTTGGTGGGCTTGCGGGATATTATGGTGATAGAAATTGGGCAAAGATTCTTGGGCTTTTAGCCATGACCATATATCCAATTCCATATTATATTATGGCTTTAGTACTTCTTATTCTTTTTGCCTATGTATTTCCACTGTTTCCTATGACAGGTGGATATAGTGTTGGTTTGACTCCTTCTTTTTCTTTGGAATTTATATTAAATGTGCTGAAACATGCCTTTTTACCAGCTCTTTCTCTTATTCTTATAGGTATCGGTTGGTGGTTTTTAAGTATGAGGTCTTTGACTTCTACTATTGTTTCCGACGATTATGTGGTTTATGCTCAGATTATGGGAATTCCATCCCGAAGAATACTTTTTCAGTATGTAATGAGAAATGCCCTTTTACCTCAAATAACTAATCTTGCTCTTCAGATTGGAGGTATATTTAGTGGCTCACTGATAACGGAGACTGTTTTTTCTTATCCGGGGCTTGGTCAAATGTTATATATGGCTATCAATAATGGAGATTATAACTTAATTATGGGAATTGCAGTGTTTTCTATTGTAGGAATTGCTACAGCAGCTTTATTGATAGATTTATTATATCCTTTATTTGATCCTCGGGTCAGGTATAGATGAGGAGGTAAAAGTAATGTTCTTAGTTATAAAAGATCTTTATAAAAGTGATAAAAAATTTGCCTTTGGATTTACTGTTCTGATGATATTAATTTTCTTAGCTTTAATTTCTTTTTTGTCTCCCTATGATCCAAAACTTTGGAATGTGGCTCCCAAGAATCTTCCTCCTTCTTTTAAGTATATATTAGGTACAAATTCTATGGGACAGGATATATTTTGGAATTTGACCCATGCTATTAAAAACTCTCTTTTCTTAGGTTCTCTTACTGCTGTTATTTCCATATTTGTTGGTACTTTGGTTGGACTTGTTGCTGGATATTTAGGGGGAAGAACAGATAGAATTTTAATGTCTATTAATGATAGTTTTATTGTAATTCCAAGCTTGCCTATACTAATTCTCATCTCTTCTATAATCAAGCAGCATATAAGTATAGTTTTAATTGCTGTGATTTTATCTTTGTTCTCTTGGCCCTGGGGAGGAAGGCAAGTGAGGTCCATAGTCTTAGGTCTTAGGGAGAGAGAATTTACCTATACTGCTAATTTTTCTGGTATGGATACCTTAAAGATTGTACTTACTGAACATTTGCCTTTTGTTATACCATGGGTAATGGCTAACTTTATAAATACAATTTTATGGGCTATAGGAATGGAAACTACCCTTGCCATATATGGACTTTCCAGTTTAGAAACTCCCACCATAGGAACCACTATATATTGGGCTCTTCAATATCAAGCCCTTTTGAGGGGTATATGGTGGTGGATTTTTACTCCTGTTCTTATAGCTATTCTACTCTTTATAGCTTTATACCTTCTTTCAGTGAGTATAAGTAATTACTTAGATCCAAGAACTAGGCTTCAAAGAATGAGGATGAAAGAAGGAGGCTTAGAAGCTTAAATGGAGGTTTTAAGGATAGAGAATCTAAGGGCTTATTATGTAACTTCTTTGTATGGAGTTGAAAGAAGGGTAAGGGCAGTGGATAATGTAAATCTTGAGGTTTTAGAGAACGAGATTCTTGGTATTGCTGGAGAATCGGGTTGTGGTAAAAGTACTCTCCTTAAGACTATGATTGGTCTTATAAAACCACCTCTTACAGTTCTTGATGGCAAAATCTTATACAAGTTTAATGGAGAAGAGATAGATATAATTTCTAAAAAAGATGAAATAACTAGCTTAAAGTGGAAAGTGTTCTCTTATGTACCTCAAGGATCCATGAGTGTGCTTAATCCAACCCGAAAGATTATAAAAACCTTTGAGGATTTATTAAAAGTACATCTTAAAATTGAGGATAAAGGGGAGATAAGGAAAATTTCTGAAGAACATTTAAAGGCCTTAGGGCTCCCTTCGGAAGTTTTAAATTCATATCCTCACCAACTTTCAGGAGGCATGAGACAAAGGGTTACAATTGCTTTAAGTACTATTTTGAAACCGAAAGTAATTATTGCTGATGAGGCAACTACAGCTCTTGACGTGGTAGTTCAAAGAGGGGTTATTCAGCTTTTAAAGAAGATTCAATCTGAATTTAAAAACAGTATTGTGATAGTTACTCATGATATGGGGGTTCATGCTAATATTGCTGATCGAATCGTTATTATGTATGCGGGAAAAATTTTAGAGATAGGATCAGCACGGGACATTTTTAAGAATCCCCTTCATCCTTATACTAAATATCTTATTGAATCTCTCCCTAAAATTGGAGATAAGAGTTTAAGAAAAAGTGTTCCTGGAGCTCCCCCTTCTTTATTGAACCCTCCTAAGGGTTGTAGATTTCATCCAAGATGCAACATGGCTATGGAGATATGTAAGAAAGAGGTTCCTGCTCTTGTAGATGTGAAAAATGGACATAAAGTAGCTTGTTTTTTACACAGTAAGGAGGCTGAAATTCATGAATGAACAAGAATACTTACTTTATGTGAAAGATTTAACGAAGGTATTTATCATAGGAGGTAGATTCTTAGGAGTGAAACTTGTGGCTGTCAATAAGGAGAGTTTTAGTATTTTAAAAGACAGACCAGAAATTTTTACTATTGCGGGGGAAACAGGTTCGGGTAAGACTACTCTTGCACGTATGATATTAGGGCTTCTTGAGCCCACATCAGGGGAAATCCTGTATAAGGGAGTAAATATAGCTAAGTTAAACTCAAAAAAAGAAAGAAAGGCTTTTATGAAGGAAGTTCAACCCATATTTCAAAATCCCTTTGAGGCTTTTAATCCTCTAAAAAGGGTAGATTCTTATCTTTACGAAACTGCAGTAAATTTTGGAGTAGCAAATAACAAAAACGATGCTTCAGAAATAGTTAATAGGATACTTGAAGTTGTAGGGCTAAGTTTGAAAGAGATAGAAAAAAGATATCCTCATGAACTTTCTGGAGGACAGCTTCAAAGGGTTTCCATAGCAAGAGCCTTAATAACTACTCCCTCTCTGCTTGTAGCAGATGAACCTGTATCTATGGTAGATGCTTCTTTAAGAATGTCTATAGTGAATCTTTTTAAAGAATTAAAAGAAAACTTAGGAATTTCTGTTATATATATAACCCATGATTTAGCTACCGCATATTATATAAGCGATAGGATTGCCATAATGTATAGAGGAAATATAGTAGAAATGGGACCAGTAGAGAAGGTTATGTTGAATCCTCTTCACCCTTATACAAAACTGCTTATTGCATCAGTGCCTGAGGCGGACATTGATAAAAAGTGGACAGGAGAGATTAAACTTTCTACCCAAGAAGTAAAGGAATTTACAAAATTGGGTTGTAAATTCTCGGAAAGATGCGATGAAAGAGAAGATATTTGTATCAATGAGGAACCTAAAAAAGTCTTTGTGGATGATAGGTGGGTTATGTGTCATAAATTTGTAAAAAACTAATCTTAAATAGGGAGGTTTAGAGTTTATGGTAAAGATTGCTATTATAGGTGCTGGTAGTGTTTCTTTCTCTATGAAGCTTCTTCAAGATCTTAATTACTATAAGGATCTTTCTGGAAGTACCGTGGTATTTATGGATATAAATGAAGAGAGGTTAGATCTGGTTTATACCCTTGCAGAAAAATATATGAAGGAAACAGGGGCAAGATTAAATTTAGAAAAGACCACCGATAGAAAAAAGGCAATAGATGGGGCTGATTTCGTTATTAACGTGGTAAAAATAGGTGGCTATCATAATATGGAAAAGGAAAGAGAGATTGCAGAAAGCCTGGGATACTATAGAGGGTTTGGAGATAGGGTAAGCGATTATTATGGCGGATTTGCAGCTTATGAGCAATTAAAATTTATAAGGGAGCTTGCGAAGGATGTAGAAAAGTTAGCACCTAATGCTTGGTATATGCAGGTTTCAAACCCAGTATTTGAGGGAACAAACTTGGCCTTGAGAGAAACAGGTTTAAAAGTTGTGGGTTTCTGCCATGGATATTTAGAGCTATTTCATCTTATAAGGGTGCTTGGTCTTGATCCTAAGGATGTAGAGGAACAAGTAGCAGGATTTAATCATTCCATTTTCCTCACTAAATTTAAATATAAGGGAGAGAATGCTTATCCCTTAATAGATAAATGGATAGAAGAGGAAGCCCCAAAGCTTTGGAATTCTTACGAATATATGATATCTCCTTGGGAATATACTCAGCTTTCTCCGGCGAGTGTAGAGATGTATAGACTGTATGGTCTATTCCCCATAGGGGATACTCCCAGGGCAGTTTCACCATGGTGGTTCCATACTGATTTAAATGAGAAAAAGAAATGGTATCCTGCGGGAGGTCCTGATTCTGAAATAGGTTGGACTATGTATCTCTATGGTCTAAAACTGAGGCTTGCTCAAATGGAGAGATTAGCAAGAGATCCTAATGTCTCTATAGTAAAGGAACTTCCTGTAGAAGAGAGCATGGAATCCATAATTCCTTTTGTGGATGCGATAGTTAATAATCATAGGCGAAGGCTTGTATTAAATGTACCCAACCAAGGGGCAATTCCAGGGATTCCTGATGATGTAATAGTAGAGATTCCTGTATATGTGGATAAAAATGGGATAGAAAGAGAGAAGATAGAAAAAATTCCCTCAAGATTGATGCTCTATGTACTCATACCGAGATGGTTAAGAATGGAAAGAATACTTCAAGCTTTTCAAGAAGGAGATAGAACCAGTTTGCTACTTATGGTTATGGATGATCCAAGGACTAAGAGTTTTGAACAAGGCAAGAATTTGGTAGAGACTATTTTATCTCAGCCTTGGAATGAAGAGATGAATAAACATTATAAATGAGAAATGAGGGGAGATTTTTCTCCCCTCAAATTAATTATTTTAGGGTATAATATCCTCTAAGGATTAAAAGATAGGTACAGGAGGGAAAATGTTAGAAAAATTAGGGCTTATTTTTTCTTCTTTTAGTTATATTTTTCAAATTCCTTTTGTTTTTTATTTAATTCTTAGGGTAAAAAAATTACGAATTAAGTTTATAGAGGATGATAAAGATAAAATAATTCTTGTCCTTTTATTTATATCAGGAGTTATAAGTTCTTTGCTTTCAAGTAAAAAGTTAGAAGCTTTTCTTGTCTCACTAATACCCTTCATCTTTGTAGGGTTTTATATCTTGGGGAAGGAAGGTTTAAAGGAAAGCAATAAAAATATTATTTATTACATTCTTTTAGGAAGCTCTATTCTTGGCTTTATTCTTTTTGTTTCAAGGATTTTTAAATTTTCTCTTTATATTTTAGAGTTCCCCATAGTAGATGGAAATGCTCCAAGGGGTTTAGTTTTAGGAGTAAAATCTCAAGGGCTTTCTTTGCTTTTGGAATTTGGAATTGTTTCTGGTATTGGACTTTTGGTATATTTTGAAAGGAATATAAGGGATATTTTGAAGATCTTACTTTTGCTTGTTTTTTGTATTTTGGGATTTATGATAACGGAGACCAGAGGGGGAATTTTGGGAATCTTGGTAGGGCTCATAGTTTTAATATCAAATAAAGAATTTTTAAACCAACTTAAGAGAAAATGGAAGTATGTACTTTTAATAGTTTTTTTATTTCTCTTGGCTTTTTTTATATTTTTTAACCAATTCTATAATAAGTTAACTATTTCTTTACAAAAAGGCAGGCAAGGTTCTATTTATGAAAGGATTTACATCTACCTTGGCACATTAAGAATGATAAAGGATAATTTACTTTTTGGGGTTGGACCGGGTTGTTTTGTATATGAATACCCCAAATATGCTTTAAAGAACTTTCCATATGTCCCAGAATTTATTCTTGGAGAGCTTTCTCATGCTGTTACTACTCATAATATTTATTTTTATTTCTTATCGGGTTGGGGTATTATTGGCTCCTCTTTTTTCTTTTATTGGCTTTTTAAAAAGATATATAAAGGATTAAAATTTAATTATTCTTTGGATAAACATATTATTTTAGCAATTTTAATGGTATATTTTGGGCATGTTCTTCTTGATGATCTTTTCTCCATACATGTTCCTTTACTTATAGGCTTGTTGAATAGGAATAAGGAATATACTTTAGTATTGGAGAAATAAAGGCTTATTTAGTTGAACTTTTGAAGGGTATTAGAGGATACTTTAACTTTTTTTGGCAATACCTTATGCTAATTATTCCTATTTTAACTCCCTTTAATCTAAAAACCTATGAAAAAGAGGTATAGTGGAGATAAATTTAGGATGATATTTGGGAGATGCTTGTTCCTTGAGAAATATTGCAGAAGGTGGTAGATGAAACTATTAAAGTTTACGAGGAAATTCTCTTTAATTCTTCTAAGTAAACTTTATTGAGTACTCCTGAGAGGAATATTTGGGATAAAGTATGATATCCTCTTTTTTCAGCCCACTCCCACCATTTATCAATATTTTTTTCATTTATTAATCCAAATAATCTTTGTATGAAGTTTCCTATTTCATATATTTTTCCAAGTTGTATCATCATTTTTACTTCTAAGATGGGGTGCTTTTTATAAAAATATAGTGCGGATTTTGCTCTTTCTTTTTCTTTGTTAAGAAGATACGGAAGATTTTTAAGATTTGGGGGAGTTTGAATATGCCATACTGTTACTTTTTCAGAGGTAATTTTGGGAATATTTAACTTCTTTATTCTTATTCCAAGTTCTAAATCCTCCCAGCCATAAAAAGTAAAATTTTCATCAAAAAAGCCAGCTTTTAATAAAATCTCCTTTGGAATACTGGCATTTCCTGTGGCAAAATAGGCAGAGGAGATATCTCTTAATTTAAATTTTTCTTCCCATGGTTTTTCCCAGTTATAGGTATTAATTACAGGTCCTTGTACGAGTATATTGAAGTTATTTTTCTTTTGAATTTCAAAATGATTTTTTAGAAAATCTTTTTTCACAAATATGTCGCTATCTATAAAGACCATTAATTTTCCTTTTGCAATTTCTATGGCTCTATTTCTTGCATAGGCGGGTCCTTTTCTTTCATTATTTTTTATGTACTTTAAATTTTTATATTTTCCTTGAAGTTCCTTTATGTATGAAGAGGTTTCATCTTCTGATCCATCATCTGAAACAATGATTTCATATTCCCCTTCAAAATCTTGATTCAATATGTTAGGGAGAGTTATTTCTAAGATTTTTTTTCTATTATATGTTGGTATTACTACACTTATATCCATAGATAGACCATTATAGCATAGGTTATGCTATACTAAAAACTATGAAAATTCTTGTAGTTGAAGATGATAGGAAAATATCTCATCTTTTAGAGTTAGAGCTTACCCACGAGGGGCACGAGGTAAAAGTTGTAGGAGATGGCTACGATGCCCTAATTGAGGTGGAAGATTTTAAGCCTGACGTAGTTATTCTTGATATTATGCTTCCAGGGCTTTCAGGAAAAGAGGTAGCAAAGAGGTTAAGGGACAAGTATCCTGATCTCGGAATAATAATGCTTACCGCTTTAGGAGATGTGAAGGATAAGGTAGAAGCTTTCAACTTAGGGGCTGATGATTATGTGGTTAAGCCCTTTAGTATAGAAGAGCTCCTTGCAAGAATTCAGGCAGTATCAAGAAGAAAAGAGAAAAAGGAAGAAATCATAAGTAAGCATGGAATTGAACTTTATGTGGATCAACATAGGGTATTTATAGATGGTAAAGAAGTTGAGCTATCTAAAACAGAATTTTCTCTTCTTTATCTTCTTCTCAAAAACGAGAATATTGTTCTTTCTAAGGAGAAGATTTTATCCTCCATATGGGGTGATTATTATGATGAGAGGGAAAATCTGGTAGAAGTATACATAAATTATTTAAGGAAAAAGTTGGGAGAAAGAGGTAAGTATATTAAGACCATAAGAGGAGTAGGATATTCCTTCAGAAAGGACTAATTATGAAGATTGCATGGAAAATCACTCTAATTTACACTGGAATTCTCATCTTCCTTATAAGTATTCTTTCTTTTCTTTTTTATATTCAGACGGAAAATGTTTTGATGGATGAAAATAAAAAGGATTTATATAGAACCTTTATGGGACTTGGAGTGGGTAGGGGATTTATGATGGGAAGAATGATGGGGGGAAGAATTTCTTCCTTTTATATTTCAGAGAAAGAAAATATAATTCAGGATCCTTTTAATTTAGGACTTGTAGAGAAAGAAGGATTATATCAGTCTCCTGATGGAAGTTATATTCTTGTGGTAAAAAGAAACAATTATTTTATTGGAAAAGATATAACTTCTACTATGACTGCTCTTGATCGTTTAAGGGAAACTTGTATTAGTATTGCCATATTAGGGGTAGTTCCATCCCTTCTTATTGGTTATTTCTTATCTCAAAGGATTCTCTTCCCTATTCGTAGGATTATAAGGGATGCTCGTTTAATTGATATAAAAAACCCAGGAAAAAGAGTAGAGCTTCCTTCTGCTAAGGATGAACTGTGGGAGTTGGCAAATACTCTTAATCTTCTATTTGATAGAATAGAGAAGGCGTATAAGAGGGAAGAAGAGTTTTCTTCTGATATTTCCCATGAATTAAAGACTCCTTTGACCTCTATTCTTGGATATATAAGAATGCTTAAAAGATGGGGTAAGGAAGATAAAAGGGTTTTGGATGAATCCTTAGATATATTAGAGAATGCTACATTGGATATGATAAATATGGTGGATACTCTCCTTAAGATATCAAGGGTTCCTGAAGAAATTGAGAAGGAGGATATAAATGTCAAGGAGTTTTTGGCTGAGATTTTAGAAAAGTATAAAAATATATATCCTGATTTTGATTTCAGGATATATGTAGAGGGTGACCCCATGGTAAAGACTTCTAAGAAGGTAATTGAAATTATTTTAGGAATTCTTATCGATAATGGAGTTAAAAATTCTCTTGATAAAAAAGAGATTTATATAGGTTATAGAGAGGGCAAGTTTTTTGTTAGAGATTTTGGAAAAGGAATTCCTGGGGAAGAAATACCAAAAATTTTTGAAAGATTTTATAAGTTGGATAAGTCAAGAAGCAGTAAAGGATATGGCTTAGGGCTTTCCCTTGCAAAAAAGCTTGCAGAAAGTATTGGATCTGATATTATAGTTGAGAGTAAGGAAGGAGAGGGGAGTATATTTTATATCAAAGTATGAAAAAAATAATAATTCTACTAATTGTAGGATTGATATTTATATCAGGTTGTGCTCGGACAGTAACTCAAAGACCTAAAGGATATTTAGGAATTAGTATTTCTTTTTATAGTCGATTGATTTTGTCAATTGACGGATCTTATTATGCATTTATTATTGCTTTTAATGAAAACAATGTAATAACAGAGGACCCCAACACTTGGCAGTACTATATTGAGTATGATGGATTTAATCAAAAGTTTATGTGGGGAATAAATGATTTTTCTTCCTACGGGACATTACTTAGTGGAAAGTTTTCTGAGGATGGAACAAATTTTTCTTTTAAAATCTCTCTAAATCTGTTCTCGAATGCTACTTCTCTTTATATGAAAATCTTTTATTTTGTGTATGATCCTTTTGTGTATGATCCTTTGCAAGGATTTAGGGATTTGTCTTGGCAATATCCTGATTCTGATTCTGAGAGCATTAGAATAGATCTTTCCACTTATCCTTATAGCTATAATTCTGTCCTTACAGGGAATATAATTTCGGGATTAAGTCTATGGATCGAATAAAGTTGTTTTTTCTTTTTATTGCCATACTTTTATATATCCTTTCTTATCCTCCCTTCAACATTTCTTTTCTTATCTTCTTTACTCTTGTTCCTCTCTTTTCTTTGCTTCCTAAGTTTTCCACAAAAGAAGCCTTTATCTATGGATTTTTATATGGTTTTGGTTTTTATGGAGTTAATTTTTATTGGATCCCTGATTTGGTTTCCAAATTTGCTAATCTTGGAGTTGGAATATTTGCTAATCTTCTTCTTATCTCTTATCTTTCTTCCTATTATGGAATTTTTCTTTGGGGGTGCAAAAAGAAGGAGAATTCTATACTTTTTCCAGCTTTTTTTATGGTGCTTCTTCAATGGATAAGATCTCATGGACCCCTTGCCTTCAATTGGGGATCTTTGGGAGAACCTATGGTAAATATTCTTCCTATTCTTCAGTGGGCAAGTGTGTTAGGAGAATTAGGGCTTTCTTTCTTTGTAGTGCTTGTTAATTCTCTTATTTCAAGATGGAAAAATTTAAAATTTATTAGAAAAACAGCTTTTGCTCTTTCTTTGGTTTTAATCTTTCTCATTGGCTTTTTAATGATGGGGGAATCTGAAGGTAAATATAAAGTTGGAGCTGTTCAAGGAAATTATGACAGTTTTTCTAAGTATTTTTACACTGATATTTATGATCAATTTAAGGTACACAGAGATTTGGCTTTAAAGCTCCCTGATAATTTGGACCTTATGGTCTTTGCAGAGAGTGTTCTTTTTTGTTATCTCAATGAATATCCTCAATATTTGATAAGTTTGAGGGAGCTTTCAGAAAAAAAGAATACTCCAGTTTTAATCGGGGCCTTAGAGAAAAGGGAAGATAAAATATATAATTCTGCCTATCTTATCACCCAGGATGGAAAATATATAACTCATAAAAAATCTCAATTGGTGCCTTTTGTTGAGGAGGTACCATTTCCATTTAACTTTATCATACCAGAGTATTTTAAGGGCTTAATAGGAAATTATAATAGAGGTCCTGGATTTACTCCTCTCCCTTTGAAGGAAAAGTTTATTGGGGTCCTTATATGTTTTGAGTCCTTATTTTCAGATCTCGCAAGAGAACTTTCCCAAAAGGGCAGTAATTTTCTTGTAGTGATAACAAATGATGGTTGGTTCGAGGGAACTCCTGCAGTATATCAGCACAGGAATCAATCCCTTTTGAGAGCAGTAGAAAATAGAATTTCTCTTGTTCAGGTAGCAAATACTGGAATTACCTTTTTTGTGGATCCTTTTGGAAGGGTATTGAAGGAAAGTAGAGAGGGAGAAAGAAATGTTTATGTTGCTAATTTGCCTAAGAAAATATTTTCTATTTATACCATCTGGGGAGATCTCCCTATCTTTATAGGATTTATTATCTTTCTTTTGATAAAATTAATAAGAGAATGAAGAGGATAATACTTCTTGGAATATTTATATTAGTAGGACTTGTGGCATGGGGGACAAGTTATTATTTTGTTCCTTTAGAAAAGGAAGTTTCAAATACTAATTTAGAAAAAGCAGGTATATATGCTGAGAAGGTATATTTAAAGGGTAGGAGTGAGGGAAATCTTTCTTGGGAGGTTTCAGCAGATAATTTAAATATTGATCTTAATTATAAACACTTTGTCTTTGAAGGAGATGTAAAGGGAAAGGTATATAGAGATAAAAAACTTTCTCTTTTAATAATCACTAAAAGGGCAGAAATAGATAGGGATAAAAATATACTTAAGATTCCTACAGAACTTCATTTTGAAACAGAAGATGGTTTTAAAGGGATTGCTCCAGAGGGTATTTGGTATTTTGACACTGGGATATTTATGAGCACAAAGGGAAGGGTAAAATTTGAGAAAGTGGGAGAATTTAAGGCAGAAGCTGATATGTTTGTCTTTGATACCAATAAAGGAAAGGCTGAGTTTGAAGGTAATGTGGTTATTGAGACTTATTATTAGAGGAGGTTAATATGAAAAGGTTAATTTGTATTTTAATGATAGCAATTTTAATCATGACCTCTGCTTTTTCTCAGACTAAAAATCCTGTGAAGATTACTGCTCAAAAGATTTCTTATGATTATGGAAAGAAGACTACTCGTGCAGAAGGAAATGTGGTAGTAATTTATAAGCCAGGGCAAGATGATGAGACAAGAATTACTGCAACTTTAGTATTTTACAATCAGGATACTAATGTAGTTGAGGCTCCAGGTAAGGTAAATATATCCCAGAGGGATTTAAGTATAGTGGGAGAAGACTTAAAGGTAGATTTGAAGAAGGAAACTCTTGAACTTAAGAAAAATGTAAATATGGTGCTTCAGAGGAAAGTGGATAATAAAGTTGAAATTACTAAACTTTTTTCCCAGAGTGTGGTTTATTCATTAAAAAACAAGACAGGGAATATGATAGGTGGTGTAAGAATTGAGAGGGAGGATTTAACGGTTTCAGCAAATAGTGCTGATTTTGATACCGATAAGGAAATTTATACCTTTGTAGATAATGTGAAAATGATGGATAAAGATAAAAATGAGATAAATTGTAAAAGGCTTGTAGTCTATGTAAAGGACAAGGTAGTTGTGGCAGAAGGAAACATTGACACTACTTTCTATGTAACCGAATGAGTATGCATATAAAAACCTATCATAAATATATATTCAGTGAAATATTGGGACCATTTTTTTTAGGAATTTTTGGATTCATCTTGGTAATGTTGATCCAAATTCTTTATGAATTTTCAGACTTCATTATTATGAGAAGAGTAAGTTTTGAGGTTGTTCTAAAACTTCTTTATTATAAGATTCCATCCCTATTTGTTTTCGTTATACCTGTATCTTTGCTTTTTGCTATCATTTTTTCCTTTGGACGACTTATGAGAGATGGCGAGATTTTTGCCATGAGATCAAGTGGCATATATTTTTTTAGTCTTACTTTAACTCCTCTTTTGTTCTCTATCCTTCTTTCTCTTATTCTTTGGTTTTTCACTTATTCTCTTATTCCTGAATCCAATTATAGATCTAATAGACTGATCCAGAAATATTTCTTTTTAAATCCTGCACCTATAAAGGGAGAGAATGTATTTTTCCATGACGAAGAAGGAAGATATTATTATGTAAAGAAGATAATAGAAAATAGGAATGTTATGCAAAATGTATTGGTTTTTGACACCTCATCCTCTAATAAGTATCCTATAATCTATACAGCAGAGGAGGCCATATGGAATAGGGATTCTCTTATATTGAAAAATGGAGTAGTTCACCATCTTGGGGATGATTCCTTTGTGGTATGGGAAGGAAAGTTTGAAGAGTTTAAAATAAATCTTCCTCAAGATTTTATGTATATCTTTTATAGGGATAGAACTCCTCAGGAAATGCCAACAAATGAGCTTAAGAAAAGAATTAACGTATATAAAAAGGCAGGAATATCTGCAAGATCCTACTTAGTGGAAGATTATCTTAGAATTGCCCAAAGTATAGCAGTGCCTATTTTTGCTCTTATGGGATTTAGTGTGATCCTCCTTACAGGGAGAGGAGGAAGGTTGTGGGGTACTGCTTTTAGCATAATTATTGCCTTCTTTTATTATGGGTTCAATATTATAGCAAGATCCTTTGGGGAATATGCGGTTTTTTCACCTTTTCTTTCTGCTTGGCTTCCTAATATAACCCTTGGAAGTTTAAGTTTGGGAGTGTTCATATGGAAGGTAAGAAAGTGGTAAAATTTCTTCTTTTTATATTATTAATATTCTTGTTTGTTTCTCAAATTGCTTTTTCTCAGGAGTCTTCTTGGAAGATAAAGGCAGAAAAGATTTCTTTTAACTGGGAATCTCAAGAATTTGAGGCAGAAGGAAAGGTAGAGTTTTTAGGAAAAGATATATGGTTAAAGGCGGATTATATTAAAGGGAATGTGAAAGAAGGATTTTTTGAGGCAAAGAAAAATGTAACCTTTAAGGATAAAAATGGAGAATTTAGTGCAGAATATATGGAGTACTATTATAAAGAAGAAAAAGCATTTATAAAAAGTGTAAAAGTTACATATCCTGTTTCAGAAAGTGAAGAAAAAATGTATATAAAAGGAGAGGAGGTTAAATGGGAAAAGGGTAATGTGGATCTAAAAAAAGGTAATTTTACTACTTGCTCTTATGAAAAACCTCATTATTACATTTCTTCATCGCAGATTGAATATTTCCCTAATGACAAGATAATTTTTATAAATGTGCTATTTTGGTTAAGATTTCCTTATCCCTATTTTTATATACCCATCTTTTACGTACCCTATTATGTTCTTCCTCTTACAAAGGAACCATCACCTTTCCCTCAATTTGGTTATGATCCTAACTTAGGACTCTATTTCTCTTATCCTTTTACCTATTCTTTATGGGGACTTCCTGGAGTCTTAACTTTTCTAATCTCTCAAAATCAAGGAGTTCAGTTTACTTTAAATCAAAAATATCACTTTCCTAATTTATCAGGAAGCATTGATTCTTATTATTTATACAACTATCTTTATAATACGGATCAATTTAAATTCTCTCTCTCAGGCATATATAAACCTTCTTCAAATTTTTCTCTTAGTTTTAATACTAATTATCTTCTTTATCCCTATTCTCAAAATTACTCTCTTCAAAGTTCATCTCAATTAACATATACTCAAGGTTCTTTTAGATCAAATATAAGGACAAATTATAATAAAACCCCTTCTCAAGAGAATTTTAATACTACCATTAACTCATCAATTAAGCTGGGTAGTAAGACTAATCTTTCCACAAACATAAGTTATAACTCTTTAAATATTTTGGGGAATAATAGAGAAGATCTACAGGGAAATGTAAAGTTTGAATTTAATGACCAAGGACAAATTCTCTATATATTTGCTAATAATCGTTGGACTAATGTCTCGGATTTTCTTTTAAAAAAGCTTCCTGAGATTTATTATGGGAGAGATTTCAATCTTTTAGGTACCCCATCTAAAATTGAATTTCTTTTTGGCAATTATATTGAGCCTTCTTATCCCTTTACTATAAAAACATGGAAATTAGGATATTACTTAAGTTTCTCCCCCAAGTTTAATCTTTCTTTCATGAATATAAATACTAACATGGGATATAAACAGGAATTTTATGGGACCCAAGATGCAAGATATATTCTATATGCTAATCTTTCTTCAAACTATAAATTTTCCCCAATTTTGTCTGGAACAATTGCTTATAATTTTCAATGGTTAGGAAAAGATATTCTTACAGGAGAATTAGGAAATTCTCCTTTTTATTTTGATTATCTCTCCAATTTAAACAACTTAAATCTTACTTTAAATTTAGGGACACCAGATATCGGATTAAGTTTGCAGGAATCCTATAACTTTATAACCAAGACGCTTTCTCCTCTTTCTATATCTGGTTTAATAAGATCAGGAAATACTTTTGTTTTAACTTTAAGGACTTCTTTCAATTTTTCTACTCTGAAATTAAATCCTATATTTCTTCAAGGTACTATTCAATATCCATGGTTTTCCTTAGGATTTGGAAGCTTATATGATATCAACTTAGGAATGTTTCAAAGGCTTGATTATAGGCTAACTTTTAAAATAACTGGAGATTGGCATTATGCAGGAAATATCACCCTAACTGGCTACTATCTTCCCTCTACAGGAAATACCCTTTATTCTCTTTCTCTTAACAAAGATCTTCACTGCTTTAATGCAAAACTTATTTATTACTTCTCTTCTCGGAGTTTTCAATTTAGCTTATCTCTAAAGGCATTTCCTACAAAGGGAATTGAATTTATAGGAAAACCAGAAGGTTTTACTCTTCTTCCAAGTTTCTAAAATATCTGGTATAATTTGAGTTAAAAATAAATTTTAATAGGGGGAATTTAAAATGGGAAAATATAGATGTGTGGTATGCGGATATGTTTATGATCCTGAAGAGGGGGATCCCGAAGGAAATATTCCACCCGGCACTCCCTTTGAAGAACTCCCTGAGGACTGGGTATGTCCTGTCTGTGGAGCAGACAAGAGCATGTTTAAACCAGTTTAGGCTATGTACTTAATCGTTGGAAATGGAATATCAGGAATAAATACTGCGGAAGTAATTAGAGAAAGGGACAAAGAAGGCAGAATAGTTGTAATAAGTAGAGAGAAATATCCATACTATTCAAGGCCACAGCTCATAGAATTTCTTGCAGGAAATATAACTATAGATCAACTTCCCTTTTACCCAGAAGAATGGTATAAAGAGCAGAATATTGAGATTCATTGTGATGAGAATGCTATAAAGGTTGATACCCAAAGAAAGATATTAATAACGGACAAGAATGAATATTCTTTTGATAAACTTATTTTAGCCACAGGAGCGATTCCCTTTAAACCAAATATTGAAAATATTAACGCTGAGGGGGTATTTACTTTAAGAAATATAGATGACGCCCTTAGTATTCTGTCCTATATAAAAGAAAAGGAGAGAGTAATTCTTCTTGGTTGTGGGCTTTTAGGGTTAGAGACAGGAAGGGCTCTTTCTCAAAGGGGATTAAAAATTATAGGTTTGGAATTTTTCCCAAGGCTTCTTCCAAGACAACTTGATGAGGAAGGTGCTAAGATTCTTCAAAATATTATTGAGAAAAAATTTTCCTTTGAGTTTTATTTAGGAGTAAAGGCTCAAAAAATAATTGGAAGTAAGAGGTTTGAGGGGATAGAACTTGAAGATGGAAGGAAAATTATGGGAGATATGCTCATAGTTTCAGCAGGCATAATCCCTCATATAGAGGTTGCTAAAAATTCAGGAATAGAGACAAATAAAGGGATTATTGTAAATAATTTTATGGAAACTAATATTGAGAATATTTATGCTGTGGGAGATTGTGCAGAGCATAACGGCAGAATTTATGGCATTATTCCTGCATGTATGGAACAATCGGAAGTGGTAGGGAGAAATGTAACATCTGAAAAGGTGGAGTATAAAGGTACATTGCCTTTTAATTCTCTCAAAGTTACTGGGGTAGATCTAACTTCTATAGGTGAAATAGAGCCTAAGGATAACTGTGAGGTTTTTGTTAAAAAGGATGAAGAGAGAGGTTTTTACAGAAAATTAATATTTAGAGATAACATGATTTTAGGGGCGATTCTGCTTGGGAACAAAAGGAGTTATGTTAACAAAATTTTGAGCTTGATGAAGAAAAAAGAGGAGGTCTTAAATAAAGAAGAATTACTAAATGAGGATTAAAGAAATTTTTTTATTATTCTTTCTATTATTGCTCTCAAATCTTTTTTCCTATGATTTTCAGAGTCTTTATAAACAAGTTAAAAGTATAAGTGACGAAGTTTTTTACATACATTCCTTTGATGGAACCAAATTAGCCTATAGGATAGCTGAACCTAAGGAGACAAAATACGTATTGATTTTCATCCATGGTATTTCTTTATATGGAAGATACTATTATCCCTTTTTAAAGGAGTTATCAGATTACGGGATTAAGGTATATTTCCTTGATCTTAGAGGACATGGAAATTCTGAGGGAAGAAGGGGAGATTCGCCAGAGGAAAAAACCTTCGTTAAAGATTTATTGCTTTTTTATAATTTTGTGAAGGAAGAAAATAAGGATATACCTGTTTATTTGGCTGGGCATAGCATGGGAGCAGGTCTCATATTAAAGTTGGTTTATCATGAAAACTTAAAACCTCAAGGTTTGATTTTAATTTCTGGAGGATTACCAGTGGAGAAGATCCATCAAAACAATGATTTATTAAGGATTAAACCTATATCTAAATTGTTTTCTTTCATAGCATATATATTCCCTCATTTTAGAATAATTGGATGGGATTTGCCCGAAGAGATAGATGACTCCCTTATTGTTAATAATTATTCTTATATGTTTTTTAGGTCTGCTTTTCCTTCAAATATAAAGGAAATTTGGGAAAAGTTAGATCTTCCTATTCTCTCTATTGTAGGCAATAAAGATGAATTTTATCCTTCAGAAGAGGTTTTAAAAGTTTATGAAGTCTATAAAAGAACTAAAAGAAAATTTATCCTTTTGAAAGATAGCAATCATATTGACGTCATAATAAAAAGTCCCTTATATATAAAAGAATGGATTTTAGGAGGTTAATTTATGGAGGATTATGAAAGAATATTAGAAGATTATTCTAACGCCCTTGTTAAAGTGGTAGAAAAGGTAAGTCCAGCAGTAGTGAATTTAGATCTTTCTCAAAGTACTTTTATTCCCTTTTTCTTCGGTCCTCAAGAGATCAAAGGTTTTGCTTCTGGATTTCTATTTACCCCTGATGGATATATATTAACCAATAGCCATGTTACTCATCAGGCATCTAAAATTCAAATTACCCTTGCAGATAGACGAACTTATCAGGCAGAACTTGTAGGTGAAGATCCTCAAACAGATCTTGCGGTAATAAAGATCCATGAGAATAATCTTCCTTATTTAGAGCTGGGAGATTCTGAAAAATTAAAGGTCGGACAAATAGTTCTTGCTATAGGAAATCCTCTTGGTTTTGGCCATAGTGTGACTAGTGGAGTAATAAGTGCTTTGGGAAGATCTTTGAGAAGTTTTAGTGGACATCTTATGGAGAATATTATTCAAACTGATGCTGCACTAAATCCTGGAAGTTCAGGAGGACCTTTGGTGGATATACATGGGAGAGCAATAGGAGTTAATACTGCTATAATACAAGGTGCTCAAGGTATATGTTTTGCTATTCCTATAAATACTGCAAAGTGGGTAGCAGGTCTTCTTATTAAAGAAGGGAGAGTAAGAAGAAGCTATCTTGGGATTATTGGTCAGAGTGTAGTATTACCAAAGAGATTAAGGGAGAATCTATCCTTATCTCAAGAAGGTGGAGTATACATTTTGAGAGTTGCTCCAGGAAGTCCTGCTCAAAGAGGAGGAATAAATAGTGGTGATATAATAATACAAGCAGAGAATGAGATTATAAATAGTATTGATGATCTACATAGATTTTTGAGCCATACACCTCCAGGAAGTAGAGTTGCAGTTAGGGTTATAAGAGATAATAATATAAAGGAAATTTCTATAGTCTTGGGGAGTGAATAGATTATAAGGGAAAAGTATTTAACAGTAGAGAGGGAAGAGATTTTTGAAATAAAAATTGAAAGGTCTTTATTTATAGGAATAGTTTCTCCTATTAATAATAGACATCCCTCTGACATATTAAAGGAAGTTAAAGAAAGATACAAAAATGCAACTCATTATTGCTATGCTTATAGAAAGGCAACAGGGGAAGAATATTTTACTGACGGGGGAGAGCCTACAGGTACTGCAGGAATTCCTATTCTAAATGCTCTGAGAGAGCGAGATTTATATGATATTATAGGAATTGTGATAAGATATTTTGGAGGAATAAAACTTGGAATAAGAGGACTAATTGATGCTTATCATTATACTATGGAAAAAACTTTAGAAAAGTCTAAAATTACAGAAAAAATTATAACTAGTGATTATGTTGTTAGGCTTTCTTACAAAGATTTTAACGCCTTTAAAAGTGAAGTTTTAAGACATTTTAGATGCGAAGTGAAAGAAAAATTTGAAGATAATGTGATTATGGAAATAAAGGTTCCTATTTTTTTGAAAGATGATTTTGAAAAATTCCTTTTCAAAAGGGGGGTAGAAATTGAAAAACTCTGAAGGTAGCATAATTTGGGGAGAAGAATCTTTTTTATATTCTTTCCCTGAGCCCCATCCAATGAACCGAAGGAGACTTGAAAGCTTTGACTCAGAATTTAAAAAGTTTTCAAATTTGAGCAATGTGGAATCTCCTGAGATGGCTTCTTATGATGAAATTACTCTGTTTCATACCAAAAGTTATACGGATCTTGTTAAGGAGAAGTCAAAGACTGGAGAAGGGTATTTGGATTATGGAGATACGCCTGCTTTTTTGGGGTGTTATGAGGCTGCCTCTTATGTGGTTGGCTCTACCTTGAAAGGTATAAGGTTAATAATGGAAGGAAAATATAAAAGGGTTTTTGTGCCTATGGCAGGCCTTCATCATGCAAGAAGAAATTCTGCTTCTGGATTCTGCATATTTAATGATATTGGGGTTGCCATTGAATATTTAAGGAAAAATTATGGAGTAAAGAATATTCTCTATGTGGATATAGACGCTCATCATGGTGATGGAGTTTTTTACGAATATGTAGATGATCCCCACTTATTCATAGCTGATGTGCATGAGGATGGAAGATTTCTTTATCCTGGAACAGGAAGAAGGGACGAAAGGGGAGAAAAACAAGCTTATGGGACAAAGCTTAATATTCCTCTTCTTCCAGGTTCAGGTGATGATGAACTTTTACTTGCTTTTGAGGAAGTAAAGAATTTTGCGTGGGAGGTAAAGATTGAATTTATCATACTTCAGGCAGGAGTAGATGGTATTTCTGGAGATCCTATAACTCATTTGAATTATAGCATAGAGGGTTATGGTAAATTTGTAGAGGGAATGGTTGATGTGGCAAATCAAACATGTGGTGGTAAGATTCTTATTCTTGGGGGTGGTGGATATAATCCTGAAAATACTAAAAATGGCTGGATGAGGGTTTGGAGGGTTATTTATGGAGAGTTTTAAAAATTTTCCTGTCTTAGAGACATCTCGTCTTGTTTTGAGAAAGCTTTTTTTAGAAGATGCTCAAGATATATTTGATTATGCAAAGGATTTAGAAGTAAATAAGTATGAAAAAGAGGGATATGGAGATTGGGGAATAGAGTATAAAGAGAACAAGAAGATAATTGGAACTTGTGGTTTTGTATGGTGGGATAGGAAAAATTACAAAGCAGAGATAGGTTATGTTTTGTCGAGGAAGTACTGGAATCAAGGTTTAATGACGGAAGCAGTAAGATAGGATTCAAGCAAAGTGTAAAGTAGAAAATATTGCATCGGAAAGGGTTATGCAAAAGGTAGGAATGAAATTTGAAGGAGTTTTGAGGGAAGAGGTGTTTGTTAAAGGAAGCTTTTGGGATATGAAGCTTTACTCCATATTAAGAGAAGAGTTCTATCAGTCTTTAAAAAAGGAGGATGAAGGATGCTTTATGAAAGGATAACAAAGGATTATATGTCTGCGATGAAGAACAAGGATAGTTTTAGAGCGGAGGTTCTAAGTACTTTAAGATCAGCCATAAAGTACCGAGAAATAGAGTTGAGAGAAAAAGGAAAAGAGCTTGATGATCAAGAGGTTTTGGATGTAATAAAAAAAGAAATAAAAAAGAGAAAAGAGGCTATAGAAATGTATAAACAGGGTGGAAGGGAAGATTTAGCAGAAAAGGAAGAAAAGGAGCTTGCTATTTTACAGGAATATGTACCTCAGGGTTTATCAGAAGAAGAACTCAAAGAAAGAATAAAAAGTATTATTGAAAGAGTTGGGGCGAGAACCATGAAGGATATGGGGAAGGTTATGAAAGAGGCTATGGCAGAACTAAGAGGATTTGCTGAAGGAGAAGAAATAAGAAGGGTTGTGGAGGAATTATTAAAAGGTGAATGAGATACAATTTACATGTGGTATTAATAGAACCACAGATACCGTATAATACAGGAAATATAGGAAGACTTTGTGTAGCAACAAATTCCAAATTACATCTTGTGGGAAAGCTTGGTTTTTCTCTTAATGATAAATACTTGAAAAGAGCTGGACTTGATTATTGGAGTTTTTTGGATTATGAAGTATATAAGAACTTTGAAGAATTTGTAGAGAGGAACAAAAATGGAAGATTTATCTTTGTAGAGTCTCCGGCTTTTAAGTTATATACGGAGGTTTCTTATCAGGAAGGTGATTATTTAATTTTTGGATCTGAAGATTACGGAATTCCGTCAGAGATAATTGAAAAATATTGGGAAAATTCTGTTACTATTCCCATGTTTGGTCCTGTGAGATCTTTGAATTTATCAAGTTCAGTTGCAGTAGTAGTTTATGAGGCATTAAGACAAATTAAAAAATTTTAAAGTGAGGTTTAAAATGAAGAGAAAAAAGCCCAAAAATATATGGGAGATATTTAATTTTACTTTTGCTCTTGGTACTGGGCTTCTTGGATCTCTTCTTGTGGGTATCTTCATAGGTTATTACCTTGATAAACTTTTTAATACTTCTCCTGTGTTTCTTTTAGCTTTTACAGTCCTTGGAATATGGGTGGGATTCCGTGATATATTCAGATTTCTACGGTAAATACTTAGATATTGCCTTTTACGGAGTATTAATAGGACTTATTTTCCTTTTCATATATTCTCCTATTTCTTCCTTGATTTTTGGATTATCTGGGAGTATAATCTCTTTTTGTTGGTTGGCAAGAGATTTGAAAAAATATGGCTTAAGTGGGTATAATAGGAGTATAATAAAAAGGTATGGAGTTTTAATATTGTTGTTTTTGTTGAGTGTTAAAGCAGGATTTATAGGCGTCATACTCTTTTTAATAGGATATGTTGTAGGACAATGGTATATGATATGGAAGGTGTGGAGGAGTAAAGATGGAACGAGGGCCTGAAATAGGACCACGGGTTGTAGGCCAAATATTTGGAATTCCTATAACAAACACTCTTATCTCTTTACAGATAGTATCTCTCTTTGTTATTCTTCTTGCTTTTTGGCTAAGCTATAAACCCAAGGAAACCATTACTACAAGGCAAAATATTGCAGAAACTTTGGTTGAGATGTTTAAAAGATATCTTTCTGGTTTTCTGGAAGAGCATATAGCGGAGAAATATTTCTCTTTCTTTGCAACTTTGTTTTTGTTTATTCTTATCTCAAACTGGTCAGGCTTTATTCCTGGTTTTACCTCTCCAACCTCTGATATTAATGTAACTGCAGGGCTTGCTATTGGTACTATCCTCTATATTCAGTATGTGGCTTTTAAAGAGAGAGGAGTAGAATATCTTAAGAGTTTTGTTTCTCCCTCGGTCTTATTTCTACCTATAAATATCTTGGAGCAAATTACTCGTCCTGTTTCTTTGGCATTAAGGCTTTTTGGCAATATTTCTGGTGAACATATTGTACTTGGCATTATTTCTTTACTTGCTCCTCTTATCGTTCCTGTCCCTATAATGGCTCTTAATATGTTTATGGGATTTATACAAGCTTTTATTTTTACAAGTCTTAGCGCTGCATATCTTGCAGCAGCATTAGAGGAATAGAAGGAGGTAAAAGTATGCTTGCATGGGTAATTATAGTTTCTATTATTACTGCAGGATTTTCAGTAGCTCTTGTGGGTATGAATGCCACTAAAGCTCAGGGAAATGCAGCGGCAAGTGCCTTTGAAAGTGTGGCTCGTCAACCTGAAGCAGGAGACCAAATAAATAGAATGCTTCTTTTTGCCCTTGCTTTTATAGAAACCATAATGATTTTTACCTTAACTGTTGCTTTAATTCTTCTCTTTGCAAATCCACTTCTTGGAAAACTCTCTTAAGAAATGATAAAGAAGGCGAAAGGATATGTTTTCGTTCAATTTGTTGACAATTTTTTCTTCCATAGTTAATCTTCTCGCTCTTGCTTGGATAATAAAGAGATACTTTCTTGGTGCTATTATCCGAATAATGAATGAGAGAAGGGAAAAGATTGAATTAGCAATGAAGGAGGCAGAAAAAAAGCTTCAAGAGGCTGAGGAATTGAGGAAACAAAGAGAATCTCAACTTGCTCAAGCAAGAGATGAGGCTGCAAAAATTGTTAATGAGGCAATTGTAACAGCTGAGAAGATGAAGAGAGATATTACAGCAAAAGCTGAAGAAGAGGCTGAAAAGATTATAGTTAAAGCTCACGAGATATCCATGGCTGAAAGGAAAAGAGTTTTGGAAACTGCTAAAAAGGAGGTATTGTCTCTTTCAAGACTAATAATAAAGGAATTTTTCAGGAGATTTCTTCCTGTTGAGGCTGAAGAACTCCTTATTAATCAATTTGTAGATTCTTTGAATTTACTGATTGTAAATGTAAAGGGTGATAATATTGAAGAAATTAGGTTTGTTTCTCCTGATAATGTGAGTGGTCAAATAAAAAAGAAGATAGAAGATAAATTAAGATCTCTTCTTCCTGGGAGTTGGAAACTTAACTTTGAATTAGACCCAAGCATTGGATTAGGATTTAAACTATTTATAGGTGAGTTTTTGATTGATAATTCCCTTGATTATCACCTCTCACAGATATATGACTCCATAAGAGAGGTGGAAAATATATGAAAGAAGAAGTACTTGGTCTGCCCATAGATAAGATTGAGAAAAAAATAAAAGAATATGATTTCTCTCCTCGAATATCTAATATTGGTTATGTAAAGCATGTGGGAGATGGAGTTGCTGAGGTTTCTCTTTTAAACTCTGCCTTTATAGGAGAGATGGTAGTTTTTGAGTCAGGTATTCAGGGAATGGTGCTTTCTTTAAAAGAAGATTCGGTAGGAGTAATACTTTTTGGAAAGGACGAATATGTGAAGGAAGGAGATGTGGTTTATTCAACGGGTAAAATTTTACAAGTTCCTACAGGGAATGGTTTCCTTGGAAGAGTAATAGATCCCCTTGGAAATCCTATTGATGGTGGAGGATTAATATTTCCTGAGGCTTATGTGCCTATAGATAATGAGGCTCCAAGTATTTTTGATAGAGAACCTGTGAAGGAGCCATTGTATACAGGCATAAGAACTATTGATGCTTTAATTCCAATTGGTCATGGTCAAAGGGAACTCATTCTTGGAGATAGACAAACAGGCAAAACTACTATTGCTCTTGATACCATAATCTCTCAAAAGAATTATGGTACTATCTGTATTTATGTGGCAATAGCTCAAAAGAGAACAAACATTGCGAGGATTGTTCAAACTTTAAGAGAGTATGGTGCTTTATCTAATACTATTGTTATTGCAACTTTCCCTGATGAACCACCTGCATTAAGGTATATTGCTCCTATGGCGGGTTGTGCTATGGGAGAGTATTTTATGAGACAAGGGGAGAGAGTACTAATTGTCTACGATGATTTAACTAAACATGCCAATACTTATAGAGAGGTGGCACTTCTTTTAAGAAGGGTACCAGGAAGGGAGGCTTATCCTGGAGATATATTTTATCTTCATGCCCATCTTTTAGAAAGAGCGGCAAAGTTAAATAAAAGGCTTGGAGGGGGAGCTTTAACAGCTCTTCCTATAGCAGAGACTCTTTCAGGTGAAATCTCTACCTATATTCCTACAAACTTAATTTCCATAACCGATGGACAAATATATTTAGATACTAATCTCTTTAATGCAGGTATAAGACCTGCTATAAACGTAGGACTTTCAGTATCAAGGGTCGGTGGTTCAGCTCAGCCTAAGGGAATGAGACAGGTTGCAGGAAGATTAAGACTTGATCTTGCTCAATATAGGGAATATGCTATGTTCCTTGAGTTTGGGACAGAGCTTGATATGGCAACAAAAAAGAAGATTGAGAGAGGAAGAAGAGTAGAGGAGCTTTTAAAACAAGGAGCCCATGAAGTACAACCTATTGAAGAGCAAATTATTTCTTTTTACCTTGCTAATGGAGGATTTCTTGATAACTATCCTGTGGAAAAGGTTAAAGATGTGGTTATTAAGTATATTGCATATTTAAAACTAAAATACTCTTCGGTACTAACCCTCTTAAGAGAAGAGTTACAACTTTCTGATCAGATAATTTATCAGCTTCATAATATATTTCAGGAGTTTGAAAAAGAAGTATATGCCAACTCTACAGGGTCTTAGGCGTAAAGTAAAGACAATTCAAAACATAAGCCATATAATTCACTCTATGGAAACCCTGAGTATGGTAAAAATCAGGGCTTTACAAGATAAATCCTTGAGATTAAAACCATATACCGAGGAATTAAACAATATATTGATGGAACTTATAACGAGACTACCTAATGAGTATTTGAATCACCCTCTTATTAGGGAAAGATCAGTGTATAAAACTGGAATTTTAGTTTTTACCTCTGATCTTGGCTTTTGTGGAAGCTATAATTTACAGATAATTGAAAGTTTAAAAAAGTTTATTGAAGGGAAAAGGGCTCAAAATTTAGTTTTTTATTCTATTGGTTTTTATGCTCAAAGGTATCTATCTTCAAACAATTTTAACATTAGAAAAAAATACATTAAATTTCTCGAGGATACATCCTTTTCTCAAGCTAAAATTCTTTCTAAAGACCTTCTTGATGATTTCCTTAACTATGTAATAGACGAACTCTATGTAATATATTTTGAGTTTATAAATATAGTTAAACAAGAAGTAAGAATTAAGAAAATACTTCCCATGATACCTGTTGAGGTAAAGGAGAGAAAAGAAGAATATTTCCTTTTTCTCCCATCTCTCTCCTCTATATTAGATCCTCTTTTAATGGATATTTTTGAAACTCAAATTCATCAAATAATGCTTGACTCTGCTGCAAGTGAGCAAGCTTTCAGAAGATTTGCAATGAAAAGAGCTTATGATAATGCTCAAAAATTACATTCTAAATTGATTTTTCAGCTTAACCAATTGAGACAAACTCAGATCACAAAGGAACTTTTAGATATTACCTCCAGTATTGAGGCTATGAAAGAAGAGGTGAAATAAATTGGAAGGGGAAATAATAGCGGTTAATGGTCCTGTGATTGATATATATTTTCCTGATGACGTCCCAAATGTTTATGAGGCATTAGAATTAGAAAATCCTGTAAAAAATGAAAAATTGGTTCTTGAAACAAGAATACTTCTTGGAGATCATAGGGTAAGAGCTATAGCCCTTGGTTCCACTGATGGGATAAGTAGAGGATTGAAAGTAAAGAGAACTTTTCATCCTATAAGTGTTCCTGTAAGTGAAGAAGTACTTGGAAGAGTAGTGAATGTCTTTGGGGAGCCTATAGATGGGGGAGACAAAATAAAGGGTGAAATGACTCCTATTATAAAAAATGCTGTAGAATTTAGAAGAGTAGAGCCTTCTTACTCTATTTTAGAGACAGGTATAAAAGCTATTGATCTTCTTACGCCATTTCCTCAAGGAGGTAAGATAGGACTTTTTGGAGGGGCAGGTGTAGGGAAAACAGTACTCATTATGGAGCTAATTCATAATGTGGCTGTGGCTCATGGAGGTATATCGGTCTTTGCAGGAATTGGAGAAAGATCCCGTGAGGGGAATGAACTTTGGTTAGAAATGAAAGAATCAGGAGTGCTTTCAAAGGCTGTCCTTGTGTTTGGACAGATGAATGAGCCTCCTGGAGTAAGAATGAGGGTTCCTCTTACTGCTTTAACCATTGCAGAATATTTTAGAGATTATCTTGGGAAGGATGTTCTCCTTTTAATGGATAACATATTTAGGTATGTCCAAGCTGGTATGGAAGTTTCCTCTATGCTTGGAAGAATTCCATCTGCGGTAGGGTATCAGCCAACTCTTATCACTGAACTTGGTGAAGTGGAAGAAAGAATTCTTTCTACCGATACTGGTTCTATTACGGCGGTACAAGCGGTATATGTTCCTGCAGATGACCTTACGGATCCTGCTCCTGCTACTATATTTTCGCACCTTGATTCAACCCTTGTTTTGTCGAGAAGCATAGCAGAAATGGGTATTTATCCTGCGGTAGATCCTCTTGCTTCTTCTTCTCAAATTCTTGAACCAAAATTTGTTGGCTATGAGCATGCAGAGGTGGCAAGAAAAGTGGTGGAGATTTTGCAACACTATGAAAGTTTGAAGGATATAATATCTATTTTAGGTGTTGAAGAATTATCTGAGGAGGATAGAGTTATTGTAAATAGGGCGAGAAAAATACAACTCTTTCTCTCTCAGCCCTTGTTTGTGGCTGCTGCATATACTAATATACCTGGGGTTTATGTCCCAAGGGAAAAGACTATTGAGGGTTTTAAGGCGATAATAGAGGGTGAAGTGGATGATCTTCCTGAAGATGCGTTTTATATGGTAGGAACTCTTGAAGATGTCAAGAAAAAAGCTCAAGAACACGGGGCTTTAATGTATTAATTATGAAAAAAGAATCTACTTCTAAGAGACTATATCTTGAAGTAAATACTCCAATGAAATCTGTCTTTAGAGGATTTGTGGATGCAGTAAGTATCCCTTTAGAAGATGGCATGATAGGAATTTTACCTGGTCATGTCAATACTTTGGCAAGGGTTATGCCAGGAATTATTAAAGCCAGAAGTGGAGATAAAGAGATTATCTTAGTGGTTTCTGAAGGTTTTATGGAGATTACAAAGGATAAAATATATATTGTTGCTGAGGATGGAGAATTAGGGGAAAGACTGAATGAGGATGTTCTTAAAAAGGAAGAGATTGAACTTAAAAATAAATTAAATCAGGCTCAAAATTATAAAGAAAGAGAAGAGCTTCATAAAGCTCTTCTCTTAAATTCTTTAAAGCAAAAGGCTGTTAAACTTTACACTACATATTCCACAAAGTAACTGAAGTGGTAGATACTGCTGTAGCTCCCGCTTTTAAAATCTCTCTTGCTTCCTCAGGGGTTCTTATTAATCCTCCAGCTATAAGAGGGTAAGGAATTTGGGTTCTTAGTTCTTCTCCTAAATGGATAAATATAATTCCAGGAAGAATCTCTACCATGTCAGGTTCAGCTGATTGCATAATTTTTACTCCTGTAGCAAGGGCCGAAGAGTCAAGTACAAAGAATCTCTGAATGGCTATCAAGTCTTCTGCTTTTGCCTGTTGTATTAAGTTGGCTCTTGTGGTAATTACTCCATCAATCCCTACCACATCCCCTAAATATCTAAGGGCATATTTGTCTTGTGCTAAACCTTCTAAGAGGTCTAAGTGTATAAATACTAGTTTTCCATGAGATTTAATCTCTTGGACCACATTTGGTAATGTTAACACGTTGGTTTTAAGAAGAAAAAGAACCTTTGCTTTACTTTGCAATGCTTGTGAAAGTCTCTCTTCTTCTCTGACTGCTGCTATAATGGGGTTACCTTTAAGGACATCAAGAAACTCTTCTTTTGAAAGTCTCTTCTTTTCCATTTTATCCCCTCTCTGAAAGAGATTTTAAAACCTTATATATTCTTGTTTTTCATTATATCAAAAAGAAAAAGACTATGTCAAAGGAAAATATGATTTATCCCTTAATCACAGCTATGGGCTTCATTTGAGCTACCCTCTTAGAAAGTCCTGCATTATGTACTACGTTCACCACATCTACTACATTTTTGTATGCTTCTGATGCTTCTTCTACTAATGAAGACTTAGATGCAGCCCTTACGAGGATTCCTTTTTCTAAAAGTTCTTGCTCGATTTCATAGGCTCTTCTACCACTTTTTAGGAGTTTGCTCCTACTTTGAGTTCTTCCTGCCCCATGACAAGTAGATCCAAAAGCAAGTTCCATAGCTTTTGGTAAACCTATTAACACGAAGGAAGATCTTCCCATATCTCCTGGAATGATTACTGGTTGTCCTATCTCTTTATAGGCTTCTGGAAGATCAGGATGTCCAGCTGGAAAAGCTCTTGTTGCTCCTTTTCTATGAACTATAACCTCTTCAAGTTTTCCATCTATATCATGTTCTTCAAGCTTTGCAATATTGTGAGCTACATCGTATATTAGTTTCATTCCAAGGGATTCAGCGCTTTCTCTAAATATTTCCTCAAATACCTCTCTTACCCAATGGGTTATCATTTGCCTATTTGCCCAAGCAAAATTGGCAGCAGCACACATTGCTGAGAAGTAGTCTTGTCCCTCTGGCGAGTCAAAAGGGGCGCAGGCAAGTTGAATATCTGGCACCTCAATTCCATATTTCTTCATGGCATTTTTCATTACTCTAATATAATCTTCTGCTACCTGGTGCCCTAATCCTCGAGATCCTGTATGAACCATTACTACTACTTGATCAGGGAATAAACCTAATTTATCTGCAATATCTGGTTCAAAGATTCTACTTACTACTTGAACCTCAAGGAAGTGGTTTCCAGATCCAAGGGTTCCAAGTTGAAACTCTCCTCTTTCTTTTGCTTTTTTTGAAACTTTATCTGGATCAGCGTAGCTTAATCTTCCTCTTTCCTCAATATGCTCTAAATCTTCCCTCCATCCATATCCTTGTTTTACAGCCCACTGGGCTCCTTTTTCTAAAACTTCATCAAGTTCTTTTCCTTTAACTCTCAAATCTCCTTCAGACCCTACTCCTGCAGGAATTTTATCAAAAAGGGCATCTACAAGCTCTTTAAGCCTTGGCATTACATCTTCTTTACTAAGGTTTGTTCTTATGAGTCTTACACCACAGTTGATATCGTATCCTACTCCTCCTGGAGATATAACTCCTCCCTTTTTCTTCATGGCAGCAACCCCACCAATAGGAAAGCCATATCCCCAATGGATATCTGGCATTGCCAAGGAATATTTAATTATGCCTGGAAGAGAGGCTACGTTTGCTACTTGTTCGGGAGATTGGTCTTTTACAATATCTTCCATGAGCTTGTCATCAGCAAAAATTATTCCGTCCACCTTCATAAAAGGTTTATAGTCCTTTGGAATCATAAATTTATAATCATCTATCTTAATTATTTTTCCCTTCCACTCATTGCTCATGATATACTCACCTCCATTTTTTCCTATAATTTTATTATAATGAATATATCTTCTAAAAAACAAGGAAAGGAGGAAAAGAAAAATAATGTTTTATGAAATATCTGTATCTACACCCCAAAAAATTGCTCTTGTTGATGTTACGGAAAAAATAGAAGAGACCGTTAAAGAGAGTAAAGTTAGAAATGGAATCTGTTTTATTTATGTGCCCCATACCACTTGTGGGATTTTAATAAATGAAAATTATGACCCTAGTGTTATAAGAGATATATTGAATGCCTATGAAAGAATAGTACCACAGAATCTGCCATATGCTCATTTGGAAGGAAATTCTCCAGCCCATATTAAGTCCACTATAGTAGGAGTTAATACCTTTGTATTTATTAGAGAGGGAAAATTAAAGCTTGGTACTTGGCAGGGAATATTTCTTGCAGAGTTTGATGGACCAAGATATAGAAAGCTATGGATTGACATAATAGAGGATAAAGATTAGAATTAGAGCATAATTTTTGGGAAAGGGGGGATATAAAATGGCATGGTATTGGTGGATATTAATAGTAATCGTTATTATTCTCTTAATCTGGTATTTCACAAAAGGCAAGAAGTAATTTTAGTAAGTTTTTCTATGGAATTTGAAGTGAAGGGATGGCTTTATGCCATCCCTTATTATTTGCTATAATAGTAGCGAAATGGTGGGATTTTGGGGAGGTGGTAAGATGCGTCCCGCATTAATAATTGTAGATATGGTGGTTGATTTTGTAACAGGTAAGTTTGGTAATCCTTATGTTCAAGAGATTGTTCCCAATATAAAACTTCTTATTGACAAGGCTCATGAAAAAAAAGTTCCAGTTATATATTTGCGAGACGCTCATACAGAGGAAGATAAAGAGCTTTCTCTTTGGGGAAAACATGCCATGGATGGAGATAAAGGCTCTGAGATTATTCCAGAGCTTGCCCCTCAAAAGGATGATTATATAATCAAAAAGAAAGTATATAGTGGATTTTATAAAACTGAGCTTGAAGATCTCCTCAGAGGTTTAAATGTAGATACAGTGATATTAACAGGTACAAGTACTCATATTTGTGTACTTCATAACTCAGCAGATGCCTTTTTTAGAGGGTTTGACATTATAGTAATCTCTGATGCTACTGCTTCTTTTGTCCCTGAAGAGCATGAAAGAGCCTTAAAATATATGAAAGAAATCCATAATGCTAAAATATATACTACTTATGAATTATTAGAAAGATGGGAGGAGTAGAAAATTGAAAGAATTTCTTATTGCAAAACCAGAAGAAATAAAAAGCGGATTAAATACTGACGCATATTTTTTAAGGACAGAAGAAGTTCTTGAGGGTATAGGAAAAAACCCCAATGTGGTAATGGAACTTTTTACCAAAAGTTTTCCTGATGAGAACTACCAATTTGGAGTTTTGCTTGGGATTTATGAGGTAGCAAAACTTTTAGAAGGACTTCCTGTGGATGTTTATGCCATGGATGAGGGAGAGATATTTTTCCCCTATGAACCAGTATTACAGATAAGGGGGAAATACAAAGACTTTGCAAGATATGAGACCACTATTCTTGGTTTTCTCTCTTTCATGTCAGGCATCGCGACGAAATCTGCAAGGGTAAGAATAGCTGCAAAGGATAAAAAAATTTACAGTTTTGGTACCCGAAGACAACATCCCTTCTTATCTCCTGTAGTTGAATATTGTACCTATGTATCTGGTTTTGATGGGGTTTCAAATGTTCTTGGGGCTAAGTATATCTTCAAGACCCCTGTAGGAACTATGCCTCATGCCTTAATTCTTATAATAGGAGATGAAAAAGAGGCATTTTTAGCTTTTGATCAGTATGTGGATCCTAAAATTCCAAGGATTGCTTTAATTGATACTTATGGTTCTCCAACAGTAGGAGCATTAAATGCTTTAGAGGTATTGAAAGAAAAACTTGCAGGTGTAAGAATAGATAGTAAAGATTATGCATACCTTATAAAGGATATAAGATGGGAATTTGCGAGAAGAGGTTATCCAAACATACAGATTTTTTTAAGCGGTGGACTTGATGAGTATGAAGTAGAAAAATTTTATGAGTATGCCGATGCTTTTGGAGTAGGCACAAGGGTTGCTAATGCACCTGTTATTGATTTTGCATTGAAAATTGTGGAAGTGGATGGTAATCCTGTGGCTAAGGCAGGTAATATGCCTGGAGCGAAACAGGTGCAGAGAGGTAATGGTTTTAATGATACTATAAGGCTTTTTAACTCAGAACTACTTCCTGAAAAAAAACCACTTTTAAAGCCTCTTATCAAGGAGGGACAAATAGTTAGAGATTTTGAAGAGATTGACTCCATAAGAAAAAGAGTTTTGAATGGTTTAAATTCTCTTCCCGAAAACTTAAAAATTATAAAGGGTGGAAAAGTCTATATTCCAGAGTTCTTACCTTGACGATAAAACACTTTTTTGTTAGTATTACTTTGTATTTATTAAAATTTGGTAAATGCTGAAGAAAGGGAGAGGGTAAGAAATGAAAAGGACTTATCAGCCTAAAAAGCATCACAGAAAAAGAGTTCATGGATTTCTTGCCCGTATGAGGACACCAAGTGGAAGAAGGGTTATCAAAAGAAGAAGAGCAAAGGGAAGAAAGAGACTTACTGTATAATTGGGACTTTATTTTTTTCCTAAGGAAGAAAGGTTAAAAAAGCAAGAAGATTTTCTACGTATCTTAAGGGAGGGAAAGCCCTATTCCCTCTCTAAGAATTTTGTGGTCTATATCAGAAAGGGAGCAGAAAAAAGACGTATTGGTATAAGTGTAAACAAAAAGGTTGGAAAGGCTGTAGTAAGGAACAAAATAAAAAGGCTCATAAGAGAGGTATATAGACTTCACAGACCTTATTTGAAAGAAGATATAGAAATGCTTGTAATAGTGAAACCAGGAGAAAACATAAAGAATCTTGATTTCCATAAAGTTAAGGAAATGCTTATTAAGATATGGGAAAAGGCTGGAATTTTAAAGAAATGATCAAGAATTTGTTAATTATCCTCATAAAGTTTTATAAAAAGTTTATTTCCCCTGTTCTTCCAAGAAGCTGTAGATTCTATCCTACCTGTTCCACATATGCCATGGAGGCTATAGAGAGGTTTGGTCCTATTGATGGAGGAATTCTTGCTATAAAGAGGATATTAAGATGTCATCCCTTTAATCCTGGGGGATACGATCCTGTACCTACAAAAGAAGAATTTTTAGAATTGAAATTAAAAAGGAGGAAAAAATAAATGATAAATGCCCTTGCTAACGGACTTGGATATATTTTAGAACTTTTTTATAAATTAACAGGAAATTATGGACTTGCAATTATTTTTCTTGTTATTCTTGTAAGAATCATTCTTTACCCATTGACTCATGCCCAATTAAAGAGTCTTTTTATGCAACAAAAAATTCAGCCAGAGATAAAAAAGATTCAGGAGAAATTTAAAGATGATCCTCAAGAGATGAATAAACAGATAATGCTTCTATATCAACAATATAAGATTAATCCTATGATGGGCTGTCTTCCTTTGCTAATTCAATTCCCTATATTGATTGCCCTTTATCAGTTATTACTCCATTACAAATATGCAGTTACTCCTCAATTCCTGTGGATTTCTGACTTAACAAAGCCTGACTATATTCTGCTAATCATTATGGCAATTGTCACTTATTTTTCAGGAGAACTTTCATCCTTATCCGCAGCTCCGGAACAGAAAAACCAGCAAAGAATCATGAATATATTTACAACTTTACTCTTCACAGGTATGTTCTTGCTTTATAAAGTGCCAGCAGGAGTTATGCTCTATTGGTTAGTATCAAGTTTATTCCAATTATTGCAGCAAGTAGTGGTTTTTAGACTCCATAGGGGAGGCTAATAATTATGAAGGAGATAGAAACTGAGGGAAAGACCTTAGAGGAGGCTCTTCTCAAGGCAAAAGCTGTTTTGGAGGTTCCTCTTGATAAGATTGAGTATAAGGTTTTGGAATATGGGAGAGAAGGCATTCTGGGGATAGGTGCAAGACCCTTTAGGGTTTTAGCATGGATAAGGAAGAACCCAGAAGATGCATTAAGAAATTTTCTAAAAGAACTGCTTTGGAGACTAAATTTAAGAGCAAGGATTAGAGTGATAAAAGAAGAAGGACATATTAAGATAAGTTTAGAGGGAGAAAATTTAGGAGAATTAATTGGACCTGGAGGTAGAACCCTATCATCTCTTGAATTTATACTCAGACTTTTTGCTGCTAAAAATCAAATTACGGAAACCATAACCCTTGATGTGGATCATTACAGAGAAAGAAAAGAGAAATACCTTTCTAATCTTGCTAAAAAGATTGCGGAAAAGGTTAAAAAGGAGAAGAAGGAATTTCATTTAAAGCCTATGAGTTCAAGGGAAAGAAGGATTATTCATATAACTCTGCAAAATGATCCTGATGTGATTACTTATAGCATTGGGGAAGAACCAGAAAGAAGGGTAGTTATAGCTCCTAGGAAAAATGAAGGATGATATTGTTGCTATAGCAACTCCTCTTGGTTTTAGCGCTATAGGTGTTATAAGGTTAAGTGGACCCAATGTAATAAACATTGTTAAAAGAGTTTTTAGCCCAAGGAGAAATAAAGATCTTGAAAAAGTTTCATCCCATACTCTTCATTATGGAAATATAATCTACAAAGATGAGATTATAGATGAGGTGCTTGTAGCAATTTATAAAGCACCTAACTCCTATACTGGTGAAAACATGGTGGAGATTTTTACCCATGGGAGTCCTATTATTCTTGAAGAAATTTTGAAGATTCTTGTGGAGGAAGGAGCAAGGATTGCAGAAAGAGGAGAGTTTACAAAAAGGGCTTTCTTGAATGGAAAAATTGATCTTCTGCAGGCAGAAAGTATAAACGAGATTATAAGAGCGGAAAGCAAAACTGCCTTGAAAAGAGCATTATCAAAATTAAAAGGTGAAGTATCAAAAAGCCTGAGAGAATTGAAATCTAAAGTAGAGCATTTGAGAATATATTTGGAAGCTTCTATAGATTTTCCTGAAGATGTAGAAGAAAGAGAAAGAGAAGATTGGTTAAGGAGGCTTGAAGAGATAAAAAGAGAGGTTTCTTATCTTTTGGAAAAGGCAGAAAGAGGAGATTGGATTAAAGGAGGATATAGAGTTATATTAGTAGGAAGACCAAATGTTGGAAAGTCAAGTCTTTTTAATGCATTAATGAAGGAAGATAGAGCTATAGTAACTCCTATTCCTGGAACTACAAGGGATTATATAGAAGGCGAGCTTTACCTTTCCTCAGGGCATCTTGTTAAGATTTATGATACTGCAGGACTTGGCATACCTAAGGATATCTTAGATAAAATGGGGATGGAAAAGACCGAAAAAATTCTTGAAAAGTCCAACTTGATCCTTTTTGTGGTAGATGGAAGTGGTGAAATCTCCGAAGAAGAGATAAATCTTTTTGAGAAGATTAGAAGTTATCAGAATAAAGAAATAATCCTTGTTATAAACAAAGTAGATCTTCCTCAAAAGATAGAACTTTCAGTCTTTTCAGAGGATATAGAGAAGATCTTTGTGTCAGCAAAAGAGGGAATAGGGATAGAAGATCTTGAAAAAGCTATTGAGAGACATATTTCCTCTCAAGAATTGGAAGATGGAATATTTTTAAATGTATATCATAGGGAAAAATTAAAGGAGATTTATCAATTTTGTGAAGAAGGTATAAGTGTTCTTATAAATCTTCCTCAGAGTTTAGATATTCTCGGAGATATTTTATACGATATGGAGAAAGCCTTTGGGGAGATTCTTGGGGAAGAGGTTTCCTTGGATATAGCAGATAAAATTTTTGCAAATTTCTGTGTAGGGAAATAGGAGGTAGAAATGAATATTTGGGTTATTATTTTAGGAATAGTGCAAGGAATTACGGAGTTTCTTCCCATAAGCAGTACCGCTCATCTTATTTTGATCCCTTATCTGGTAAAGATTCCTGATTTTGGGCTTTCCTTTGATGTGGGACTTCACCTTGGGACTTTTTGGGCAGTTCTCATTTATTTTCTAAAAGATTGGTGGGAATTCTTAGTAAGTATATTTAAAGGAGGAGAAAAAAGAAGAATATTGGGACTTATTGTACTTGCTACTTTGCCTGCAGGAATCCTAGGAGTTTTTCTAGATCCTTTTGTGGAAAAAATATCTCAGCCTCAAGTTTATTCCTTTGCTATCTGGATAATCCTTATAGGAGTAATTTCTTTTGGCATTATATTTTTACTTCTTGAGAAATACTCAAAGAAAAATCTTGAAATAAAAGATCTTAATTTAAAAAGGGGTCTTATTATAGGTTTTTGGCAAGTTCTTTCCCTTTTTCCAGGGGTATCAAGATCGGGCTCTACCATATCAGGAGGCATGTTTACAGGGTTAAAAAGGGATGAGGCTACCAAATTTTCCTTTTATCTTTCCCTACCTATAATAGGTGGTGCAGTATTTTTTAAATTGTTCCATGTGATAAAAAGCGGAGATTTGGGATCTCTTTCTTTGATACTTTGGGGAGCAATTGTAGCTTTTATTGTAGGTATCTTAACTATTCATCTACTTTTAAATTATGTTAAAAAAGCCTCTTTAAAAGTTTTTTCCTATTATAGATTTATCCTTGCCTTAGCTATTTTGCTTGCGTATTTTAATCTCCAAGTTTTGTCTCTTATAGTTTTTGGAGTAGCTATAGTTTACTTAATTTTTAGGATGGTAAGAGGTGAGAAAGAGCGTAATTAAAAGCTTGCCCTATCTATGGTTGATAAGGTGGCTTTATCAGAATAAGGATGGAAGTAGAACTTCTTACAAGTTTTTTCCTATCCCTATAATCAAACTTAAAAAGGTCTGAAAAAATGAGACAAGCCCTGCTCCAATTTGAGCACTTGACCCCTCTTTTCCTGCAGAACCTCCTTGCAGCAAGGGTTATAATAGTTCCAATAAGTTTTATCGGTTCTACCAAATGTTCATAAAAGAGAATAATTTCTTCATCTAACTTTCTGTTCAATATTTGTATAATGTAAAAGTGCCTCATTTTAAAATTAGAAAGGAGAAAATAATGCTTAAAAAAGTTTGTTTTTCCTTGATATTAATGATTCTTTTGCTTCCTCTTGCCTTTAGTCAATCTCAGCTATCTTATGCTACCTTAGAAGGGATAATAACTCATAGGGACAAGCTTCCAATAGAAGGTGCGAAAGTAATTATTGCAAGTTTTAATCCTTGTTATAGTGGTGCAGTGGTAGATGATATAAGCAGAAAAGGAGTAATTGTTATTACTTCGGTTAATGCTAACCAAACTAACAGATTTGGCTGGGCTGGAGAATGGAGGAATGCTCTTTTAGGAGGAACAAGTGATAATAGAACCGATAGAAATGGTGATGGCTTTATTTCTATGACTGAAGCTTATGAATGGGTTGCTGTCAAATCTCAAGCATATAATCCTCTAGTCATAACATCGGCACAAATTAATGGTAAAGCAATTTCAAGTTGTGCAGTTAATCTTGCAAAAGATAATTTTCTTCTTTATTTAACCGATGATCAGGGAAGAGCAGTGCCCAATGCATGGGTTCAATGGATAGCCTTTGTTCCCTCTCCAACCCAAGAGGTAATAGGCGGAGTTTTAATAGCAAGCCATGGACAACATATATCTTTTCCAAGGCTATCCTCAACTCCAGTTATAGTAACAAATGCTCAAAAAGATGGTAAAGCATTGATAAGTGGTGCCCAAAATAATGCACCTGATGGTTTTGATTTATGTATTTTAGATGATAGTGGAAGGACAGTAAGTGGTGCATGGGTGTTATGGATGGTAGTTGTTCCAAACTCAAAAAATGGTTTTAAAGGTGAAGTAAGGATGAGAAGTAATGGGCAGAATATACAGTTTACTCCCTCTTTTTCAAAAGGACCTGTATATGTTTTATCGGCAAAACCTGGAGTTATGGCTGGTGCAGTAGATAATCGCCAAGATGGCTTCACTTTAAGTTTGATTAAACATGATGGAACACGTGCAGATAACATAATGTAAGTCTGGGAAAGCAGAGATAAAGCTTATTTAATTGCTTCTCTGCTTTCCCTTGTATGGGAGGAGAAGTTATGAAAAATAAACTATTTATTTATTCTTTATTTTTCATTCTTTTACTTTCCCTTCAACTTATAAAGATAGCTTTTGGTTTTTCCATGGGGTATCATTATACTATATGGGGAGTTTTAAAGCCTCTTTGGGATGATAGGAGGGTGAGAATACAAATAAGGATGTTTGAAAGTGATTCTGGACTGCGTGGCTCTCAACATAAAGATGAGGAGATGGATATTAGAACGGGAGCGGAAAGGATTTTGTGTTTGAATTTGATCCAAGGGATATGAGTTATTCAGTAAGCTTAGGCACAAAAGTTTGGAGTATTCCAGCGGGATTTTTCATAAAAAGTGATGGGGAAGGAGATTTGAGAGCAAGGATATATGTTAAAGTGTGGACTATGGGGGATAAAAAAGAAGAAATATTTTACCCTATTATGTGGTATGTTCCGATAAAGATGAGAGTATAGATGTATATTACTGGATTTACAAAAAACTTAATGAAAAATACTCCCTATTTTCCTTAGATATCTTTCCTTATATGAGTCCTGAAAGAAAGGTGTTGCTTACTATCTGAAGGGAAAAGTTAAAAAATTTGATTTCCGAAAACACAGTTTTTATAGTAAAAGAATATAAAGCTGAAGGGGAAAATGTTACAATAAAAGCTTATCCAAGGTCTCTTGATGGTCTTTCCCAGTATGGGATTGTAAGTCCTATTTTTAGGAAAGAAGGAGGCTTATGGAGGCTGATTAGGTTATAGATTATATCTTATTCTAAGACGATTTCTAATTTTTCATAAACTCCACTTCTCAAATTATAAGAGTATGGAGATGTTAGTATTTCTCTATTTATTTCCTCCTTTTCTTCATTACTGCTGTATAATATGTATTTTTTTATCTTAGCTCCATTTTCTCCGAAAGTATTTTTCCTTTTAGGATTTATAAAGTAGATAAGGGTATTTTTAAGGAAGTTTATAACAAAAGAATTTTTAGGTATGAATATTTTTTCTTCTTTACCACAGCCGTAATAATTTACAAATTCGTCTTTTATGGTGAAAAGGAAATCCGGTATTGATGGAGTTGGTTTAAAGCAAAGATTATTGTTTTCATCAAGGTAAAATGGATTTTTACCAAAAGCCATAACAAGGAGCATATGGTAAAATTCTGCAGTACTTCCAGAAAGTCTTGCAGAGAATCCTGCTCCATGAAGATTTGGATCAGGGTTTCTACTACTCACAATAAAGGATACATTTTCAAATATGCTTCTTCTATATGTTTCTGGATTCATAAAGGGTATAAGACAATTTTTCATTTCTTCATAGAATTTTTCAAATTCTTCTGCTTTTAATATTTCAAGGAGATATTTGTATTCAAGATGTAAGAATATGCTTTCATTTTCAAGCCATCCAGGAAGAAAAGCTTTGATTCTCCCAATTTCAAGGGGGGCAGAGTCCAAAGGAGCATTAACTTTATACATTTTCAATTTTTTGTCATATAAATCGCTTTGTTTTATTCTCTCCATGATCTCTCTCTTTTTATTTTTGTCCCTTTCAGTTTTGAGATAGTGGACTTGTCCTTCAAGGAAGAGGGGCATATCTTTTCTTACAAATTTCTTTGGTTTTATTACCTTTTTTCCATTTTTTTCTATAATGTCATAATCCACAAGATCATAATAAAAATATGTATGATAAAGTCCCTTTTCTTTATCAAAGGCTCTTTCAAGCTCTTTATTTAATTTTTCTAAAAATAGATCCAAGATGTTTAAAATTTCAGAAAGTCTTATGGATATTTCTTCCCCTGATATACCCAATTTAGTTTTTTCTCTATATTCTTCTCTTAGATTTGAACTTTTATCCCAAAACTCAAAGTTTGATATCTTACCTTTAAGATTTTCTTTTGTTATTTCCACAAGGGAATTTAAAAGTTCTGATAATTCTTTTGGAATTCTCACTTCTCTTTCATAAAGTTTGTATTTTTCAATCCATGATTTTATAAGCAAGAGAAGTCTTTTGAGTTCAAAAGTTTCATTTACTGATGATCCAAAAAGTCCAGGAAGACCGTTTAATGCATCATTCCAGCCAGGTCTTCCTGCCTCCATCTCTATTCCTATATTTTCTGGATCAAGAGTTGAATATTTAACAGTAGCAAGGGCAATAAGTTTGGAAAGTAAAGAGGTATAATAAATATCTCCTTTTCCATATTTGGTTCTTACTTTATTAGGCTCTATCTTCCTTGATCTTATAAGAGCTACTTTTTCTTCATCATTTCTTAAAGATCTATATTGGCGTACTCCATTTTCTGTAAGAACATACCTTTCTTCTCTTGGAAGCACAATTTCAGAGTTATCATAATAGGTGAAAATCTCTTGATTTAAAAGGAGATCTTCCATTTTATCTGGAAATATAGACTCATAGCTCTCTATGAGATCTAAGTTGTAAAACCAATGATCTATCCAATATCCTTCTCCATGTTCTGCAAACTCTATTTTTCTACTACCTGTAAGTAGGAATGAGATAAAGTCAATAAGATTTCCCTTTTTTAGCTCATAGTTGTACTTTTCAAGAACCTTTATTACGTCAAAAGGAATAAAAGGTTTTTGAAGTATTTCTTTTAACTCCTTTTCTATATATTCGGAAACCCAATTTTTTAATTCTCCTAAAACATCTTCTTTTATAAGGTATTTAACTCCCTTTATTACTAATGGATTATATCCATCAAGTTGAATAAGGTTTATGAAATACCATATATTGAAGTGTTCTACATCAGGATTAAAATAGATATCATTTCTTCTATTTTGATTTATATCTCTGTAGTTGGCATTTCCTTGAGAGAAATAATTAGCTTCGAGGGTAAAGAAGTTATAATCTCTTTCTAAATCTCCATGTTTTCTTCCAAAGAGATAAATTACATCTTTTTTAGAATTATAGTTTAAAGTAATAGGGAGGCCTCCCCTTAAAAGGTTATCAAGAAAGCTTTGTCTCACGTAAGAATTAAATTCTTTTGAAGCACTATGTACAAAGGCATTATCCATAATGCTCTTTATGAGTATCTCATTCTCTTTAGCTTTTTTCTTGACAAATTCTTTATGAGCATAATCTTTTACTATTTTATTTAATCTCTCCAAGGAATCTGCCTTTCCTGCAAAAGATATTATGGATCTTTCCTCATCTGGAGAAAGAGTAATTATAGTGTAGGAGAAAGCAGAGGGAGTTCTATTCCCATAAAATACTGCCTTAGGAAGGGTAAATTTTCCCTTTGCAAATTTATAAGGATAGGAGAAATCATTAGAAGGATAAAAGATGAGATCAGGATCTATTATTACAGGAAGAAGTTTTTCGTCTTCTGAGAGAGCAAAATAAAAATGTCCTTCTTTTATTACCTTTACTTCGGTTATATCCTGAAAGGTTGTATAAAGCCTATAAAAGGGTGCATTATTCTCTAAATTGTCTACCCTATACCAGGCTTCAATGGTTCTTGACATATTCTTCATAACTTCATTGGTAAGTCCATAGGGTAGAAATTGAGGTATACCATCAATAATTTCAAGGTTCAATTCGTTTTCTCCATGATTCTTTATAGTAAAAATTCTTATTAAGGCTCCTACAGGCTCATTAGGGAGAGTAAAGTAGTTCACTTTGCAAGAGATATTTAGGGTTTTGTTTATCTCATATATGGTAAGATCATAGGGAGTTATACTCATATAATTTTCTCTCTCAAAAGTTTCATTTTCAGGGGACTCTCTAAAAGGCTCATAAAAAACATTGTCAATTTTTATAAAGGTTCTAAAACCATATATAGGAGTAAGCCTATAGGCTTTGTTAGCAGGATGAAACTCAAGTATAGCACCATCTTTACTCTCGAATCCAAAACTTGTAATACATTGTCCCCTATTTACATAAAAACACCACATAGGGATTCCTAAAATTCCAGATATTCCGGGAAGGAAGCTGGAAAAGGGGAAGGCATAGTTGTAATTGTAAATATTAAAAGTCAAATCTTTCTTTTTATCCACCTCATATTTAATTTTGGGATTCATAAAACCCTCCATAATAAAAATTGTTTCATTATAAAACTTATTTTAATATGAAAGCTAAAGTTGGTCAATAAATAAGGAATAAATATGGTTTATTAAACTATCAAACTCTCTTCTTTCTCTTTTTTCAAAGGAGAAATAAGCTAAAGAAGATGGTAATTCTTTCAGTTGAAATTTTTTAATGAAAGGAATTATTTCCTCTGGGGTATGAATTTTAATATTCCAATCTCTATCATATCTTACATAATTTCTTATGAAGGTATCTATAAATTCTCTTTCTTTTTCTTTTAGAGAGAGGTAAAAACTTATGAAAAATTCTTTCTTATTAGGATGCAAGGTCTCCAAAAATTTTGTTGCCAAATCTTTTCTTGCTTTTAGGAATGGGTGGTCAGTAGATATGTATGATAGAAATCTTATGATTTCAAAATTTTTATTTGCAAGGTTAATGATTTTTTTAATACTTTCAGAGTAAGCTAATATATTTTTAAGGTTTTTGGAAATAAAGGGGAATAACATCTTTCTATTGCAAATACTCATAAAGGTTGAAAGGATTAAAATTTCTCTTTTATTTTTTGACATGCTATTTAGTATTTCTATTGATTTCTGGAAATTTTCAAAGATATTTATCCTCTTTCCATCATTTTCATAGAAGGAAGCTTCTAAATTAAAGCAAAATTTTTTAGAGAATTCAAAAAGTTTTTTGTAGTGTTCTTTAGTGTACTTTCCAGAAGAATTTGGTAAAGATTTATAATAATGTTGGATGATCATAGAGGTTTCACAAATGGAAGGGTCATTATTAATTCTCTGTACCTCAAAGAGAGTATCAAGGACAGCAAAATCATATGATAGATCTTCTCTATACCAAGCAGAATAATAAACAGCCTTTTTAGCTAATAAAAGGGAAAATTTGGGATGTTTTTCTTTAAGATACCAAGAGGCATCATTTAAACTATTGATGATTCCTGTGGGATGAGGAATAGAGAGGGAAGTTCTAAAAGCTTCAGAGTAATAAGATATAGCTTTTCTAATATTTTTTCCTTTTATCTCTTCTCTTGCTTTACCTAAAAGGATAAAAGTTTTGGAGGAAGGATCCAAAGGATACTTGTTGCTCCAAATACGGAATTTTCGAAGATTAGATGGGAAGTTAGTAGCATAATAATGAAGGAGGGATGGGGACGCAATATTTCTTACATAAGAAGGGATATAAGGAAATTCTCGTTTTAATTTTTCATAAATTGCATTTCCTTCTCTACTGTTAATATTTGATAATATTGAAAGTTTTTCGGTAAGGATTAGATAATATAGCGTTTTATTACTATTACACTTATCAAGTGCTTTTTCTAATTCAGCTAAAGATAAAAAGTACTCTCTTTTCCAATAGAACTTCAAAGCAATGAAATAATGCTTCCAAGGTGGAGGAATTTTTGCCATTTCTAAAGCCCAGTTTAAGAATGGCTTTGCATAGGAACCGTAGGTAGATATGATTCTATTTATATGTGGAATTTTACTTGGCATCTTTCAAAATTGAGAAAACTTTTTGATTAATTATACCACTTTTCAAGTTATTTTTTGTAAAATGTTTCACTTTAAAAAATTTTAAAAAAACCTAAAAATTTACCCTTTCAAAATCAAGATTTCATCAATATTTCCAGATAGGGTAAATTTGAAAGTCATATGCGGGAAGGTAAAATAAAAAACAAAACATTAAGTAGAAAGGGGTGTTTACATAATGTTCCAAAAATTATCTGTTATAGAAATGAAGGGTAAGTTATTCATAAAAAAGATCCTAAAAGGAAGATATTGATATATAACTCTTCCTCTCGCATAGGATATGGAACTTTATATGATTATGCAGAGTATACAAGTAATGCTGGTCCACTAGTTTTTGGTGGGGCCGTTGTACTTCTTGGTAGTTTTTACTATAATTATGATACAAGAAAAGTAGTCTCTGTTAATGCTAATGTTGTTGCTTCCTCTGGTATGTTTGCTGAAGTTACTACCTCTTGTTCCTATGGAACTGTAGGGACAAATATTGCTTGGGCAAGGGGACAAGCAAATTTTAGAGTTTACATAGGAATATCCGGAGTAGGTATCACTGTAGGATCATTTTCTTTGAGTGTCTCAGATTCAGTAGCTTTATAAGAAAATTTATAAGAAAAGGGGGTATTTTAATGGAAAAATTGTTAAAGATTACAAAAGATATCTTTGGTCCAATGACTCTTAAGAGACCTATAAGACTCTTAATTCAAATATTAGTTCTATTCATATGTTCTGCGACTATACTTAGAATTTTCGTAGATATTTTTTCTTTCATAATTATTAAGTTAGGGACATGGACGGATAAACTCCTAAAATTAATAGGAGTTGGATACTAACATAAGGTTAAAAGAGTCATAAAGAGGGGAGAAAGTCTCCCCTCTAAAATTTTTTAATTTGCTATGTTCTCTTTCAAATTTATCTTAGCGCTTGGTAGAGACGTAAGTATTACTTTTAAGAAATGAAGGTCTTCCAACGGTTTTCCACTTATATTGAGAGAGAGTTTTTATCAAGGAGATGTTTAGTATTTGGCTTTTCATAGCTCTTCTTATATTCGTCATACTGGTACCTATCTTTCTACCTGTTTTTGCACAAACCCCTGCTGTTCCAACAGCTCAAATTCAGGTAAAAGTAAATCTTCCTCAAGGAGAAGAGCTATCTGACGAAGAACTTGAAAAAGTTGAGGGACAACTTTTCTTATGAAAGAAAAAATAAACTATAAATTATATTGAAACAAATTAACAAAGCCAAAAGTTATCAAGAAATAAAAAGGGAGAAAGTAATAATTCAGACTACGGAACACACCTGCAGAGCCTGTGCTATTGCTACTCTTTTAAATTATTTTGGTGAAAAAGTAGAAGAGTTTGAAGTATTGAATTTCTTAAAAGATGAATTATCCCTTGAAAAAGGTTTAAATTTACTCTAGTTAAAAAGATTTGCAAATTATGAGGGATATGAAACAAAGGGTTATAAAACTACATTTGTACCTTTTACGTAGGACCTTAGAGCTCTAAAATTTCAATTATTCTATTGATCAAACCTTTTAAATCTTTAACATTGTTTTTTAAAATTGAGTATAAAAACTCATTATCAATCTCCCAATATATGTGTACTAATCTGTCCCTAAATTTGACCATATTCGCCAAACTTTCAAAGAACGCTTTTTCCAAAAAACCATTTTCAAAAAGAACTCTAAAAGTATCTGAATAATCTTTTGGAGGTCTTAGACCGGGAACAAAGAGTTCTAATTTTTCTTTGAAAGTTTTATCATATATTTCATATATCTCTTTTAAAATTTTATAGGACTCAATGAGAGGTAAAGACCACGCAAGCAAGGAGTTTTTCTCTATTGTGGGTGGGGATAATAATACTGATTGTTGTAAAAGATTTTATAATCTCTATTTTTTCATTAAAACACATTGTGGAGAGAGAAATTTTACAGAAAAAGTTAAATTTCCTTTTTAGCTAAGACAAAATACTTATTACTTCTTGTTGGAATTATATCTTCTATATATTTCATGCTTAAAATTTCAAAATCCTTTATTAGGATATAAATCTCTTCTTCGTCCAAATAACAATGAGGAATTCCAGCCTCTATTCCTTCCTGCTTAATTATTGTACCGTCTTTAAGGACAGTGTTTTTAGGGTTGTTATAGCTTCTACTAAATTTGGAGTTAAAGGTCACATAAAATTCTCCATCTTTTTTAAGTACTCTATGTACCTCTGAGATAGCCTTTTCTAACCCCTTTTTATTGGTATGGTAAATTGAATGATAGGATAAGACACAGTCAAAAAACTCATTCTCGTATGGAAGGGAAAGCATATCTGAATTTGATTTCATAGGATTTATTATATTACAAAAATGTTATTTTTATCTAGCACTACTTCTATGATTTTCTTATCATTCCCCTTCTATGGTTAAATAATATTGTCTGGCTTAAAGTAAAACAGCTTCTAAAAGGATGTTGGTTATGACTTCGTATCTTTAAGATCCTGTATATAACATTTTGGAACTAATCTATTCTCAACTCCCTTCCCCTGTGTATATGAAGGAAGAGTGTGGTAAAATTAAAAAATGGATTTTTGTAACATGAGTAAAGCTATTGATCATTTAGAAGAAAGTGAAAGAATAATACTTAAAGAGCTTAAGACTAAACTTTTAGAGCTTTTAGGTTCTAATCTTGAAGCTGTGATTCTTTTTGGATCAAAAGCACGTGGCGATTATGATAATGATTCTGATATAGATGTAGCAATAATTGTGAATTATTTGGATAGAAATCTTAAGAGAAATATTCTTTCCATAGTCACTAATTTAGAGACAGAATATGGCATTCCTTTATCGACATTAGTAATCTCAAGGGAAGAATTTGAGCTCTTAAAAAGAAGAGAGCGGAGAATAGCACTTGATATAGAAAGAGAAGGAATTGAAATATGAAAGATGAGAATATAAGGTTAAATGTAAAAGAGGAGATAGAAAGAGCAAAAGAAGCTCACAAATCTGCGAACATTTTATTTGAGAACGGACTAATAAAGGATGCTATATCGCGCTTATATTACTATACTCTACATATGGTAAGAGCTCTTCTTTTTACAAAAGGATTTGAACCTAAAAGTCATGAGGGGGAATTTCAAGGCTTATAGAGTATAGAAAGGAAGATTTTCTGTCTTATAAAGAGGAGGCTAAAAATTGGCTGAAGAGATAGAACAATATCTTGTTACTTTGTTTGGGAATGTCATAAGTTTTCTAAGGGATTTTGTTAAGTAAGGATAAATTTGAGGAAATAATTGTTTCTACAAGGTCAAAAAGTAAACTTTTAGAATTAAAAGAAATTTATCCTGAAATTAATATTGCAGAGAATAATAAAGATCTTGCAAAGAAGGCGAAATATATTTTTATCTGTGTGAAACAGCCAGAGGTGAAAGGAGTTTTAGATGAAATAAAGGAATTTCTTGATCATAATAAACATGTTATATCTCTTGCAGGAGCAATAACCATAGAGAATAGGGAAGAAGATTTTCCTTTTGCGGTGGAAATAAAAAGTTGTGCACCAGGTTTTTTGGCTTCTATTTTTAATGAACTCATGCACGAGGTAAAAGATATACTAATTTATACTATATATAGTACTGCAAAGTTAATCTATAATATGAACTTGACTTTTGAAGATATAATATAAAAGGTTGCTACAAAGGGTGGAATAACTGAAGAAGGAGTTAAAGTATTAGAGAGTTACCTTCCTAAAATTTTTGATGAAGTTTTTGAAAAACTCTTGAAAAGAGAAAACTAATAAAAGAAAGAGCAGATGAGCTTTTTAGGATAAATTAAGTTTAAAAGGAGGTATTTTGAATGAGATTTAAGAAATTTATTTTTCTTCTTCTTTTGTTATTAGTATTTTCTCTTATTAACACTGAGCTGATTGAGGCAAAACCAAGAGAAAATTTTAATATTAAAGGATCTATAATGTTTATTGGTCCTTCTGGGCTTCTTAAGGTAAAGGTTGAAAGCCATAGCAAAAATATAAAGGGATTTGTGAGGAATGATGTGGTAAGTATAAAAATAACTTCGGGCACAAAATTTTATTTTGCCAGCTTTGTGAAAACGAACGAAGGTTTGGAATTGAAAAAACATAAAAGTGTGGGTTTTGGTTTTCTTAAAATAAAGAGTAAGGTTTTTATAAATGGATTCATTCTTGAGAATAATAAAAAAGAGTTGGTGGCAACTGAAATTTATATAATTTTAAATTAATATAAAAGATACCCCTTGACAATTTTTAAAATTATGTTAAAATTATAATTGCCACAGGCGTCAAGGGGTCCAAAAGGTACTCCTGATGTACCTTGGCACTGAGTAAAGTCTTGGGTAGCTGGGGAAAAGTGGAGGAGCAAGACTCCTTACTGAGTACTTAGGGTTTAGAGAGTAGTAGGGGTGTTGGAGAAACCTGGTACTCCTACGAAATCTGAAAAATCCTGAGGCTGAAAGGTGAGAGGGTACAGGGGAGTTTCCAAGTAGGATCTGTTGAGCCTGTGGCACTTTATTTTCAAATCAAAACTCTTTTGGCTCCTCTCTTTTCCTAGAAAAAATTTTTAAATCCTTTTTAACTCTTTTAAAACTCCTGCCAATAGGTATAAAATATATGAAGAATTTTAGAAGGGAGGGACTTTTTTTGAAAGGCTTCAAACTTTTTCTTTTAATTCTATTCCTAGTTTTTTTTACATCGGGGTGTGTGAAAGAATCATCTCAGGGAGGTGTTATTACGCCAACAGGTGAATTTACAGTAAATATTACTGTGAATCCTGATCAGGATAGAACTCCCATAAGTCCCTATATTTATGGGGCAAACCAAGATGTGGAAGGGGTAAAACATACTGCAAGAAGAATTGGAGGAAATAGACTTACAGGATACAATTGGGAAACCAATATGTCTAATGCAGGATCTGACTGGGATCATTCCAGTGATTACTATTTACCTTGGGTTATGGGAATACCTCAAGATCAGTATAATGTTCCTGCAATTGTGCTTACAAAATTTCATGATCAGTCTCTCAGTATGGGTGCTATTAGTTTGGTAACCCTCCAAATGGCAGGCTATGTGGCAAAAGATGCTAATGGGCCTGTTTCAGAAGATGAAACTGCTCCATCTTCAAGATGGGCTGAAGTAAAATTTAGAAAGGGAGTAGGTTTTTCTTCAAATCCTGATACCTCTGATAATTATGTTTATATTGATGAACTTTTGAATTATCTAATTAGCAAATATGGGAAAGCTGATACTTCTACAGGAATAAAAGGATATCTTCTTGATAATGAGCCGGATCTTTGGTCAAGTACTCATCCAAGAATACATCCCAATAAAGTAACTTGTAATGAACTTATATCAAAATCTATTGAACTTGCAAAGGTTATAAAAGAGATGGATCCTAGTGCTTTAGTCTTTGGATATGAATCCTATGGATTTATGGGATACTATTCTCTTCAAGATGCTCCTGATTGGAATAGTGTAAAAGGAAGTCATGAGTGGTTTATAAGCTATTACCTACAAAGGATGAAAGAAGCATCAGACTCTTATGGTAAGAGGCTTCTTGATGTGCTTTCTCTTCATTGGTATCCTGAGGCAAAATCTTCTACAGGTGTAAGAATTTGCTTTGATGGGGAAAATAGTATTGATAAGGATACGAGTATTGCAAGAATGCAAGCTCCAAGAACTCTTTGGGATCTAACTTATAAAACAACTACAAAGGGTCAGATCACTGCTGGAGAGAACAGCTGGATAAATCAATGGTTTCCTGAGTTTTTACCTATAATTCCTAAATTAAAGCAGGCTATTGATACTTATTATCCTGGCACAAAGCTTGCCATAACAGAATATGATTATGGTGGTAGAAATCATATATCGGGTGGAATTGCTCAAGTAGATGTGCTTGGCATATTTGGGAAGTATGGAGTTTATCTTGCTACCAGGTGGGGTGAGACAGGAAGTTATATTTCTTCTGCTTATAATGTTTATTTAAATTATGATGGAAAAGGATCTAAATATGGAGATATATCTGTTAAAGCAGAGACTTCTGATGTGGAGAATATGCCTGTATATGCTTCTATTCATAGTGATAATCAAGGAAAATTACATGTAATATTAATTAACAGGAATTGGGACAAGGAGGGTATTGCCAGAATAAAGATTGAAGGGAATAATACTTATACCTCTTGTATAATCTATGGATTTGATTACCAATCTCCTGAGATAAGAAAGATGGGAGAATTAAACAATATTCAAAATAACTATTTTGAGTTAAAAGTACCACCCCAAACAGTTTATCATATAGTATTTTAAAAATAAGGAGGGGGATTTTTCTCCCCTCCTTAGGGGCTGATTAAAAATGAGACTTGATAAATTTCTTGTGAATCAAGGATTTGGTAGTAGAAAAGAGGTACAAAAACTTATTAAGGCAGGGATAGTTTATGTTAATAATTTCCCTGTTGAGGATCCTTCTTTTCATATAAACCCTGAGAAGGATGTTGTAGAGATAGAAGGGCAGGAGATTGAATACAAAGAAAATTATTACTTTATGCTCAACAAACCTAAAGGTTATATTACAGCAACTTACGATGAAAATTATCCTACGGTGATGGATCTTTTTGCTTCGGAGCCTATAGTGAGTAAACTCTTTCCTGTGGGAAGATTGGATGTTGATACCGAGGGGCTTCTTATAATTACCTCTGATGGTGTTTTGGCTCATAGGCTTTCTCATCCTAAATGGAATGTGGAAAAGGAATATTTTGTGATTGTGGAAGGAGATATCTCGGACATAGACTTTTCAAAGTACGAAAAAGAAGGAATGTACTTAAAAAAAGAAAAATACAAGACTAAGCCTTTTAAAGTAAAAGTCTTAAAAACTTCCTTTGAAGAATCAGAACTTCTTATTACTATAACCGAGGGTAAATATCACATAGTAAAAAAGATAATGTATGCAGTGGGTCATGAGGTTAAATACTTAAAAAGGGTAAGGATTGGACCATTGATTCTTGACGAAGACTTAGAGGTAGGAGAATATAGGGAACTTACAAAGGAGGAAATTTCTCTTCTCAAAAGCTATGTGAAGATGGGGTAGGACTTATAGATTTTTGTTGACCATGATTGATACATACTTTATAATGATTTTATGAATAATTTTAAGTTTATCGTAGAAGTAGAGAATCTAAAAAAGTACTATGGAAATGTTAAAGCGGTAGATGGGGTTAGTTTTAAAATAAAGCAAGGATCTATTTTTACATTATTAGGACCCAATGGAGCTGGTAAAACTACGACCCTTGAGATTATTGAGGGATTAAGAACTCCCGATAGTGGAAAAATAACTATATTTGGAAGGCAAGTAGAAAAAATAGGAAGAGAAGAGAAAGAACTTATAGGTGTATCTTTACAAGAAACAAATCTTATAGGCAACCTCACAGTAAAAGAAACATTTTCTATGTTTAGAAGTTTCTACAAAAAGGGATTAAGGGTAGATGATGTCCTTGATTTTGTGAGCTTAAAAGATAAAGCAAAAAGTTATGTGGATAAGCTTTCTGGAGGGCAGAGGCAAAGGCTTGCTATAGGTCTTGCTCTTATTAATGATCCTCTTCTTCTTTTTCTTGATGAACCTACCACTGGGCTCGATCCACAGGCGAGGAGAAGTATTTGGGATCTGCTTTTACAACTTAAAAAACAAGGAAAGACTATAGTTTTGACTACTCATTATATGGAAGAGGCAGAATTTCTCTCCGATTGGGTTTGTATTATAGATCACGGAAAGATTATAAGGGAGGGGACTCCCGAGGATTTGATAAAGAGTATTGGTGGGGAAAGTGTGATTGAATTTGAAGGTTTTTAAAGATGATTCTCTTAAAGATAAACTTATAGAGGATCTTAAAAGGGGAAGAACTAAACTTATTGTAGAGATACCAGAAGGCTTTGATAGTCTTGTGATTTCTAATATTAGTATGAAGATGTTAGGCTTAGGAGAGAATTCTGCCCCTCTTAAAGTGTATATTTTAAAACATAATGTTTCATCTCAGGCTGCAAGTATGGTTGTGAGAAATATTGTGGATAGATTGAACTTAGAGTTTGCTAAGAGGATGTCAAAAATAAAAGAATACGAAGTAAAAACTGAGATTGTAGGAAGTAAAACAGGGTTTTCTTATGTGGACTTCATATATCCTGGTATTGTTATTCTTGCCATATTTTTTACAGGACTTTTTGGGATTGGACAGGAGCTTACCTGGTATAGAGAAGGGAAGATATTAAAAAGATTTCGTATTACCCCTATTTCTTCTTTAAATTTCTTTTTCTCTTATTTTCTTTCTCGACTTTATCTTTTTATCCTTCAAGCCTTAATTGTTACTTTTGTAGGAAAAGTTTTATATAAAAGTAGTGTGAACTTCTTATCTTTTTATTTCTTTTTATATGTTTTTCTTGCTATGTTATCCCTTTCATCAATGGGATTCTTTATATCTGCTTTTTCTAAAAATACCAATTCTGCAGGAGTGATAGGACAGATTCTCAATTTCCCCTTGCAATTTCTTGGAGGGATATACTTCCCTGTAAGTGATGTTCCTTGGTTTATAAAATGGATTGTGGTTATTAATCCTATTACTTATCTTGCTGCAGGTATAAGGGATACTCTTGGTATTATGCCATCACCTTATCCTATATATTTAACTATTGTAGTTCCATTGATATATACTGCTTTATTTTTGTTCATCTCTATAAGAAAATACAAGAGAGTGGAATTAACATGAAGCCATTTATAAGTGTAACCCTGTATAGGATTAAAAGTTTTTATAGAGACACTTTCACCTTTCTTTTTTCCCTTATTCTTCCTATTGTGTTTGTTCTCATATTTGGGTTTGTCTTTGGTGAAAGGGAGATGGGTTCTAATGGTTATGGGGTTAAGATTGGAGTAATAAGAAGTGATGTTGAAATTGTTAAAGTTCTTGGAAAGATGGAGAATGTTAAAATTTTTGAGTTTGAAAATGAAGCTGATTTAAGGAATCATATTTTAAAGGGAAATATTGATGGTGGGGTAACTTTTGATGGAGAAAAGTTTAATTTTATTATCAATTTCTCAACTTTTCAGCAAAATCCTTTTTTAAGAACCTTTGGAGAAAGTTTTTCCAAGGCTTATTCCTTGCATGAGGTTGGCATGGATAAAGGATTTATAAAAATGGAAGAGGAATTTATTGATCCAGGAAAGGCTCAAGTTTCTAGCTTGGGTTATATCATTCCTGGAGTTTTAAGTTTTTCTATTTCATCAGCCATATTTACCATGATTGCCCTTTTTGGATATTATAGAAAAAGAAAGGTTATTAAAAGGTTTGCGGTAACTCCCATAAATCCTATAATTTTTATATCAGGAATGGTTTTGGGAAATTTTGTTGTAGGAATTTTTTCCTGTCTGTTAGTTCTTTTAATAGTCCAGCTTATTTTTCATATAAACTTTTCTATAAATTGGGGTTTTTTTCTTCTTTCTGTTTCTTCTTCAATTTTAGGTATGATGGCTTTAGGGATAGTTTTAACTGCTTTATTTAGGGAGCCTCAAACCGCAAATAATGCAGGAAATCTTTTAGTAAATATCATGTTGTTTTTCTCTGGAGTGTATTTCCCTTTAGATTTTCTTCCAAGTTATTTAAAGGTTTTTGCTAAATTTCTACCTCTATACTATGTGGGAAGAGCTTTGAGAATTTCCTTAGGGATAGAGGAAGGTAGATCAAGTTTTGTTTTAACTTTCTCTTTTGTAATGATTTCTACATTTCTCATACTAGTATTTATTTCTGGAAGAAATATTTTTAACTTAGAAGAAAGGTAATTTTATCTAAATAGTCTTCTGGCAAGGAGACTTTTCTCTAATCTTATAGCTTTTTGAGGGCATAATTCATGGCAGCAAAAACAAGATATACATTTTTTATAATCTATAATCATCTTATTTGAATCGTAAGTTATAGCTTTATTAGGACAACTGTTCTCACATATTCTGCATTTTATACATTTTTCATCTTCAATAACGGGATATTGTCTAATCAATTTATTATATAGAAAAGAGGTGATACTTCCCATAAAGGCTGGAACATTTTTGGAAAGGGAATAGAAGTTTTTTACTTTTACTACATCGTGGTTATAGATCTTATCTTTTTCTTCTCCTATAACTTCAATTTTTTCAATATTTATCTCTCCAAGACCTTTTTTATATGCAATGAGATTTGTGTAAATCTCTTCTGGTTTATATCCAAGAAGAAGGCTTGAAACCACGTCTACTGCAACAGGATCTTTTCCCGTAATAATCTTTCCAAATTTTCTTGGGGTTCCTGCAGAGGGTCCTTCTCCTTCCATTCCTACGATAGCATCTACAATATTTATCACGGGATTTACTTCGCTAAATATCTCCACCAAAATTTTGGCAAAATTTTCTGGATTTATGGCAATGGCATGCATACGAGATTTATTCATTCCTGGTACAAGTCCAAAAGTATTCTTAATGGTACAGGTCATAAGCATGAAGGTGTGGGTCTTGAGTTTTGGCACATTAATTATATAATCTACCTCTTTTATAAATTTAGTTAATGGAATATTTCCTGCAACCTCGCTTTTAATATTAACCACTCCATAGGTATATAGATTTACAAGATTTACTTTTTGTCTTTCTGCCACTTCTTTCATACCTGTTACCCTATAAAGGTGATCCAAATTTGTAGAGGTATTTCCAGGGGTATCTCCTATAAATATTTCTCTTGCTTCTTTCTCTTTTAATATCTCAATAATGGCCTCAATTACTGTAGGGTGAGTAGTAATTGCCTTATCAGGAGAAGAGGCCATGAGAAGATTGGGCTTAATAAAAACTCTTTTTCCTTTAAAATTAGGAAGATCAAAATATTCTAATGCCCTTTTTATCTTGTCTTTTAAGGATTCCTTTTCATATTCTGCATTATATACAATTACTTTTGAAGACATAAGTCCTCCCTCTAAACTGATTTTAAGAAATTTAGAAAACTCTAAGAGATTCTTCTTTGTTTCTTACCATATCTCAGAGAGCTTTTCCACAAGCTCTTTTATTGTTTATTTCTTTACTCAATTTCTGCTATGGCTTTAAAATATAGGTTAGGGAGTATGCCTAATACTGCAAGATTAATATCTTGCCAAATATACCCTTTCCACTTTGTATTTTTCATGTAGGATTTTGACCACTTCCTTAGCAAGCTTTAAGGCTTTTTATCTTTCTCTTTTACTCAAACTCTCTATGTATTGTCTTTTTTCTTCTTCAGAAAGTTCTCTTACCATTCTTCCCATGGGTTTATTATAACCTACGGAGGAATTATTTAAAACTACCATTTTAAAACTTGTATATTGACTTAGAATAGACTCTAAATGGTAAATTAATTTTCATAATATTCTTGGAATTTTTATGAACACTCTTACTACTCTAAGTAATGTTCTTATTCTTGATTATGCATCCCTTTCATCCATAAGTAAATCCTTTGCTTCCACAAGAGTTTGGGCACCTATTGGTTTTTTAGTAATGATGCTAACTACGGGTTTTTATCCCAAATTAACGGAATCTACTTTTATGTTTCCTATAATTTCCTTAGTATTTTTATTGTGTTTTCTAATTCTTTTAGCGATTAAAGAGCTCGAATTTAAAGTGGAAACAAAAATTTTAACTTTTAATGACGTAAAGAGACTTATTTCGGTAAAGGAAGTAAGAGAATTTTTATTATTCATGTTCTTTTATAGTTTTGCTCTTGTGGGGACATCTGGAAATGTTAATTTGTTGATCAAATATTTAGGTGGGACAAATAGTGATATTAGTTGGGCACTTGTGGTTTGTGCTGCACCTGAAATTCCTATGTCCTATTTTTGGGGACATATGGCAGATAAAGTAGGAAGAAAGCCTCTTCTTCTTTTGGCAGGACTTGCTATGCCTATAAGGTCTTTTCTTTATTTTCTTACAGGAAGAGCCTTTGAGGTAATTTTAATTCAATTCTTTACTCATATTTTTACTTTTGTAATCTCTATAAATGTGGCACCTATTTATGTGAACGATTTAGTTTCTCCTAAGGAAAGGGCTACAGGACAGGGAATCTTAAATCTTTCTGTAGCCTTATCTCAAACTTTATCTTCTTTTATTTCGGGGAATGTGGCTAATATGGTAGGGCTCAAAGGGATGTATATTTTCCTTGCTGTTATTGGATTAATTTCTGCTATATGGGGGCTTAAGATATTTAGAAAGAGTAAATAAACTTTCTTAGCAAATTCTTGGTAGAAGGTCTCTTTTTAAGGGATCAAGAATTCTTCTTGTTCCAATTCTGGTTCTTAAATATACTCTTCTTCCTTTACCCTTCACCTCCCCAATTACTTTTGCATCTTTTCCTAAGGGGTGAGCTTTTAAAAAGTTCATAATTTTTTCTTCTTCTTTTTTATCAGCAATTATGACCACCCTTCCTTCATTAGCTGAATACAAGGGATCAATACCAAGGATTTCGCTTGCTGATTTTACCCAAGATTTTATGGGTAGACTTTCTTCGTTTACCTCAATCTCCACATTGTATTTTTGTGCAATCTCATTTAATACTCCAGCAACTCCTCCCCTTGTGGGATCCCTCATAAATTTAATTCCCGATGAAATTTTTAAAAGGGGCAAAGTAAGGGAGTTTAATGGTGCAAGATCGGATTTTACCTCTGCATCAGTTTTTATACCAAGTCTCTGAAGCATAATACAAAGCCCATGTTCTCCTATTCCTCCATTTATTATTACCACATCTTGCTCTTTTATCTCTCTCCCTCTCCAATCCATTCCTTCCTCAATTATCCCAAGACCTGAAGTGTTTATAAAAATCTTATCACCTTTTCCTTTTTCTACTACTTTTGTGTCACCTGTAATGATCTTTACCCCGCACTCCTCACTGGCTAATTTCATGGATTTAAGTATCTCACGGAATTCCCTCAGAGTAAGTCCTTCTTCAATAATGAATCCTACACTTAAATATAGAGGTTTTGCTCCCATAACTGATAAGTCATTTATGGTTCCGTATATGGATAGTTTTCCAATATCTCCGCCATTAAAAAATATGGGAGATATAACAAAGGAGTCTGTAGTGAGGGCAAGTCTTCCCGAAGTTTCAAAGATTGAAGAATCGTAAAGCTCATTTAATAGTTCATTTCCGAAATATTTTAATATTTCTTCTTCTATTAGTTTTCTTGTACTCTCTCCGCCACTTCCATGGGAAAGAAGAATCATATCTTCCATGGTTTATTCTCCTCCATAAAGGTAATAGGCAGAGCAAGTTCCTTCTGAGGATACCATGCAAGGACCTTTAGGGTTTTCTGGTGTACATGCCTTTCCAAAGAGAGGACAATCAGTGGGCTTTAAAACACCTCTCAAAACCTCCCCACATCTGCAAAAATTATTCTTTTCTGGCTTTTTTTCTATTTTTAATGGGTAAATTTTTCTCACATCAAATTCTTCAAATTCTTCTTTCAATAAGAGACCGCTATTTTCTATGACTCCAAGACCACGCCAATTGGCAGGTCCCTTTTTAAATATCTTGTACATGGTTTCAAGGGCATATTTATTTCCTTCTTCTTTAACACTTTTTTCATAGGTATTTAAGAGCTTTGGCTCTCCTTCTTCGATAATCTTTATAAGATGATATATTCCACGTATGATTTCCTCTGGTTTAAATCCCATGATTACAAAGGGTATTCTATATGCTTCAAATACCTCTTTCCATCCTGTCCTTCCTATTATGGTGGATACATGTCCAGGACCAATAATTCCATCAAGCTTTATCTCTCCCATATCCAATATGGCTTTCATGGCGGGAGGAGTAAGTTTATGAAGGGATAGAAAATATAAATTTTTAATATTTTCTTCTTTTGCTTTTATAAGGGTATAGGCTAAATTAGGAGCAGTAGTTTCAAAGCCTATTCCCACAAGAAGATATTTTTTATTGGGATTTTCTTTGGCAATATTTAATGCTTCTAAGGGAGAGTATATTACCTTTATTTCTTTTCCCTTTGCCCTTAAGTGATTTAAACTTCCCAAGCTTCCTGGTACATTAACCAAATCTCCAAAGGTAATAATACCCAAATTGTATTCTTCAGAAAGAGCAATAATATAGTCAATATCTTCTTCTGCAGTGACACACACGGGGCATCCTGGACCTGAAAGGAGATGAACATTTTCAGGAAGAATTTGCCTTATACCATAACGGAATATCTCATGGGTATGGGTGCCACAAAATTCCATTATATTTATTTCTTTTTTAGAAATGGATTTTATCTTTTGTAGGAGTTCTTTTATTTCCATTTATCTTTCAAGCTCTCCTAAAGCTGATATTATCTCTTCTGCCTCTTCATTAGAAAGAATGCTTATGGAAAATCCTGCATGAACCAATACATAATCTCCTACTTTAACTTCTGGAGTGAAAATAGTGCTTATTTCCAAAGTAGATCCTCCCATATCAGCTATTGCTATGTTTCCCTCTTTTACTTCTACAATCCTTAATGGAACTCCAAGACACATATTTTACCTCCCAGCTAGTTTTTAATTTAAGCTTTCATTTAGATTATTTTATCATAAAAATTTGTCTGCATTAGCTTTCTTTATTCTCCTCATGCTTAAACCCCCTTAAAATTATCTTATTAAGAAAGTAATCTTTTTACCAAGTGATCTAAGAAACCACTAAGGTCCTAAACTTGCTGGAGGGTTAAAATCGTAAGTAAGTACATCTTTGACTTTGCTAAAAATATGTTTTGGCATAGGTCTTAGGGCTCCCCATCTTTCAAGGAAGAAAGTATGGAATCTACTGTTGGGTCTGTTAAGTTCTACTACCACTGTATATTTGTCTGGAGCATAAACCCTTTTTACATCTTGCATTGCTCCATGATAGTCAAGCCCCTCAGTATCTTTTACTGTTTGAATAGTATAGACTAAATCATCGGCAGTAAATTCAACACCATCACTCCAATAT